>CAZMNL010000359.1:0-3807 GCA_964567525.1 uncultured Anaerolineaceae bacterium | reverse complement strand
GCGAAGACCTCAACCTGACAGGTCGCGGAGTGATGAACGAGGGGGTTACTTCGACCCGACTTGGACTGCCTGGAATCCCTCGGGTGTCCGAGTCTGTGATGGTTGCCCGCAATGTCTCTCTTGCCCAGGCAACAGGGGGGCACATCCACATCTGCCACGTCTCGACCCGAGAAAGCGTGGAAGCAATCCGCGAGGCAAAACGCAACGGAGTTCACGTTACCGCAGAGGTCAGCCCGCACCATCTGACCATGACCGAAGTGGCCGTTGATGGATATAATACGAATGCAAAGATGAAGCCGCCGCTCTGCGAAGAAGCTGACCGCGAGGCTCTGATCGATGCGCTCGAAGACGGCACCCTCGACTGTATCGCGACCGATCATGCTCCTCATTCCTCGACTGCAAAGGACAACGTGTTCGACCAGGCACCATTTGGAATCATCGGAATGGAGACGGCATTTCCCCTTCTATACACTCAGTTTGTTTCAACGGGGCGTTGGACAATCGATTTTCTGGTGGAGAAGCTCACGACCGCACCGGCGTCGGTAATGAATGAACGATGGGGAACTCTTCGGGTTGGGGCGCCGGCCGACATCACCATTATTGAATTGGGCAACTCGTATACATTCAGCCGGAAGCACCTTGGTTCGAAGAGCGTCAACTGTCCCTGGCTGGGAGAGAAGATGGCAGCCAGGATCAGTGCCACATTAGTCTCAGGTCGTATAGCCTACGAGTCGCGCGAAGTATTCAAGGATGGGCTCTATCAGAAGCGGACCGAGTCTGTGGAAGCAGAGACCACCTCAAAGCAGAAGCCGTCATCCAAGCGCCGCACTGCGACGCCGGCCAAACCAAAGAAGTAGCGGAGCGTCTGCACATGACAGCCATGGATAAACTACGGCGTGCACAAGCCGCCAATGAGAGCTATCTCTCAATCGGACTCGAGCCGGCCTCGGATGCGCTGCGCAAGGCCACGCTCGCCAATCAAGCCGAGGCGTTTTTGCTGAGCGTGCTGGCGGCGGGCTACCAGCCGGACGAGATCGCGCACGCCGTGCAGTTGGGCCTGGATCGCTGGCGCACGTTGTCCCAGGAGCCGGAACCGCCCTGCGCCGGAGAACTGCGTTTCGTTGGCAGTCACGACCCGACTATCGCCCTGATCGCGGACCGGCTGCGGCAGCAAACCAGCATCACCCTGCACCTGTCGTTTGCGGGCAGCCTGGGCGGGTTGATCGCGCTGGCGCAGGGCGAAGCGGATGTCGCGGGGGCGCACCTGTGGGACGCTGAGACGGACAGCTACAACCGCGCATTTGTGCGGCGCTTGATGCCGGGCCGCCGGGTGGCGCTGGTCAAACTGGCCGAGCGCCGTATGGGCCTGATCGTCGCGCCCGGCAACCCCGACAAAATCCAGTCACCGGCAGACCTGGCGCGGCCCGGCGTGCGCTTCGTCAACCGGCAGCCCGGCGCAGGAACGCGCGTCTGGTTGGATGCGCAGCTTCACGTGCTGGGCATCGCAAGCGACCGCATCGACGGCTACGAGCGCGAAGTCTTCACGCATTCCGAGGTCGCCGGGTACATCGCGGACGAGCGCGCGGCAGCCGGAATCGGCATCGAGGCGGCGGCGCTGGCCTACGGCCTGGACTTCGTGCCGCTGACGACGGAGAGTTACGACCTGGTGATTCCCGGCGAATGCTGGGATTACAACGCGGTGCAGGCGCTTGTGACCCTGTTGGGGGATGAGACGCTAAAAACGGAAATTGATAGCCTGGGCGGTTATGACACCGCCCAGACCGGGGTGATCGAATGGGTTGGTTAATCCGCGATCATACGTCCGCGACCAGCCGCGCGGCCTCGTCGATCTCGTCCTGGTTGATGCGGTGCCCCATGCCGGGATAGATGCGTTTCGTCACTGCGCCGCCCAGCGCGGCGAGCACGTCGGCAGTTTCATGTACGCGCGCCTCAGGGATGTGGGCATCCTGGTCGCTGCACCCGATGAAAACCGGCGTCCCGTCCAGGCTGCCGCGATAGTTCCGCGCGGTGCCGGGCGGACCAATCAACCCGCCGCTGAACACGATCAACCCGCCATAGCGCCGCGCATTCCGCGCGACGAACTCCGACGCCAGACACGCCCCCTGCGAAAAACCGCCGAATACGATCTTCTCAGCCGGGATGCCGGCGTCCTCGATCTGCGCAACCAGTACGCTCAGCACGTTGATCGCGGACGACAGGTGCGGCTCGTTCTGTTTCACCGGGGCCAGGAAGCTCAGCGGATACCACGTCCCGCGCGCGGCCTGCGGAGCCAGATACGTCATTTCAGGGTGTGGTAGCAGTCCGGCGAGTTCCAGGGCGCTCTCGGCCATATCTCCGCGCCCGTGTACCAGGATCATGGCGGCGTGCGCATCCTTCAGCGGTTTACCCGCCGTGACCACGCGCTGCCCGTGATGCGGGTGGTTGGTGGTGTGCCCAGCCTCAGACATTGCCCACCTCGACCTTCTCGACCGGTTTACGTTCAATCGGCGGCAGCGCCTGCTCGATAGCGGCACGTTGCGACTCGTACCAGGGCGGCAACTTGAGGCTTTCACCCAACTCGCTGACATCTTCGTCAATCAGGCAGCCCGGCGGGTCGGTGGCGATCTCGAACAATACGCCGCCCGGTGTGCGGAAGTAGATCGAGTTGAAGTACTGCCGGGGCTGTACGGGCGTCACCTGGAAGCCCACGCCGCGCAGTTGTGCGAGGTATTCGGCCTGTTCGGGATCGTCGGCGGTGCGGAAGGCGATATGGTGTATCGAACCGGCTCCGAACTGCCCGCGCGGTGCGTCCGGTCGGTGCAGAATATCCACGTACATGCCGATGGTGTCCGACGCGCCCTTGTAGCGGTAGCGGCTGCCTTCCTGTCCGACGAAGGTATAACCCATCTGATCGACCAGCAGCGCGGCGGTCGGCTCGACCGCATCCAGCCACAGCGTGACGCTGTGGAAGCCGCGCAGCGCATATTCCGCCGGGATCGGGCCGTCTTCCCACACCGGGAGCGTGGGGGCTACGTCCTCGGCGATCAATTCCAGGCGCATCCCGTCGGGGTCTTCAAACGCCAGCACCGGGGACCCGAAGCGGTCCGTCGCACGCTCGACGCGCAAGCCCTGGTTTTTCAGATGCGCTTCCCAGAAATCCACTGCGTCCGGCGCGATGGTATACGCGACGGCGGCGGTTTCACCGTTGCCCGCACGCCCACGCTTGACCCCACGCCAGGGGAAGAAGGTCAGCAGCGTGCCGGGGCTGCCGATGTTGTCGCCGTAGTAGAAATGGTACGTGCCGGGATCGTCGAAGTTGACCGTCGTTTTGACCAACCGCTGGCCCAAAACCTGCCGGTAGAAATCGACATTAGCCTGCGGATCGCGGGCCACAGCGGTGATGTGGTGTAGTCCCTGGATAGGCTGCATGGTGTTTGCTCCGAATCGCCAATTTTATCAATATTGATTGATTTAATTTTCGAGGTTTGCGGAACGTTTTGACAAGCAACTTACCGAGTTCTAAGGCTAATCCAAAGAAATAACTGCCCAATTTATGTTTCTCCCTGCGAAACTGCTTGAGTGTCCCCTTCCCTAAGGGAAGGGGGTAGGGGATGGGGTAATTATTTTTATGGCGAAGCCTAATGCGATCTAACGCGATTCCAGCGCGCCGTATTCGTAGAGCACCAGCAGCGCCGCCGCGACCGCTGCCGTCTCCGCGCGCAGGATGCGCGGGCCGAGCGTGACCGGCTGCGCGCCCGCCTCCCGCGCCTGCTGGATTTCGTCCGGCGTGAAGCCGCCCTCAGGCCC
>CAZMNL010000358.1:0-3808 GCA_964567525.1 uncultured Anaerolineaceae bacterium | reverse complement strand
CGCGCGAAGTCAGGACCGCGTCCCCGACGCGCCCGGTACCGAGCGTGAACATCGCACTGTAGGCTTTCAGCAGCGCGTCACGCCCGCCGACCGCAAATAGCACGTTCTCCGGCCCCCAACCGAGCGCGGGGTCCAGCGCCCAGTACTGCTCGACGGTGGCCTCGCGGAAGACGTTCGCGCCGTAGGGGAAGTCGTAGCCGGTGCCGTGCGCCTTCAGGATGTCGTGTGCGCGGTCGAGGATCGCGGGATCAACGCCCGGCAGCGATGCGCCGCCGTCGCCCTGCGAGGCGTCGAAGACCACCGCATCCGCGCCGTGTGTCTCGACGTATTTCTTAAGCGAAAGCTTGATCATAAACATACGGGAAGGCGGAATCTCGTATTGATTGCCGGGATAGGCGTTTACTGGTACGAGAGTTTCTTGCGGAACGGCAAAACGTGGGGCGTCGGTGGCGCTCATGAGCGGCTCTCCTCTGAAAATAAGCTGTAAGCAATTAGCGATTAGCGGACGGCGGCGGTGTGCGGTCACGTCTCACCCGCGCGCTTATGTGAACATGATCAGCCCAAAAATCAGGCAACTCGCCTGAATTAACCTGCGATCATAACGCTTTCTGCACAAGTTGGGTTTGGTCAGGGCGTACAAATGTGATGCGGTATAGGGAAAATCAGCCTTCAAACAGTGGCAGGATGAAACGGTTGGCAAATGAGGGACGGTAGATGAGGAAATCTTTCTGATCAACGGTCATAATGTAAGGCGTCTTCAAGCGTTCAGCAGTGGCAACCACCAGCGCATCGACATAATCAACCCCAACGTCGGCGTACTTATCAAGCAGCGCAGCAATCTGCTGAAAATCGCTGCGCGTGGGTTCTTCGTATTGAAAAGGCACGTCAGAGCCAGTCAGCCACCTGAGCGCCTCGCCAAACTGCCGGCTCATGTGTTGCCGGTTCTCCCTGGGAACTCCCCGTCTCAGCCGGTTATGGAAGACCTCAACAAATACCGCCGAAGGAACCCGAAACCGCCAGCGCGGATCATTGAGCAATGTCCATGACCGGGCATGATACTGATCGCTCTTGTCTATCAGGGCCAGGATAAACCCTGAATCTACAATGGCTGGATCACTCATCGACCTCTTCTATATCAGCGTCAGAATCGGTTCCGTAGATGATGTCTTCCATCTTCTCTGATAAATCCGGGCGATCACTGGCAAAAAAGGTGCGATAGGCAACCTGCCCCGGTTCGGATTGTGGTTTGCGCTCCTCCAGATAGTCCGTAATGAAATCCGCTACGCTGACTGGCAGGTCGTCAAGCAAATGCGCCGCAAGAACTTCCAGCACGGTGACATGCTGGGTCTGAGCGTAGCGGCGAATTGCGGCGACGTGATCTGCAATGTACTGGTCGTCGCCGGCGTCCGCGCTGGTGAGTTCGCTGTAAAGCGGCGCGGGGGAGACCCCCTCTGAACGTCCAAGCGCGCGGACAAATTCGAGATGGTTGATCGTACCGCCGGTCAAGGTGTGCGGTGACTTGCTCAGCACCATCGCAGGTCTCCTATTCTTCTTCGCGTTCCTGCGCTTCGAGGAGGCGCGTGATATGCTGTGCCATGGTTTTTAGTTCCGCACGATCAAGCGCGTTGACCATCAGTTTCAAAAGCGCCTCGAAGCCTTTTTCGGTCACAAAAACGACTGCCAGAGGCTGAATTTCGATTCTCCCTGACGCCATCAATTCCTCGCGGTGTTTTTGGGCGCTGTCTTCCGTAATCGTCAAGGGTCGCAGTTCGCCAAATGTCATGTACACACCATCGGTAGTTCGGGAGAAAGCAAACTGATTCGCCGGTAACGTTGGCAAATCATGCTTTAACGGCCAAACAACAGGCACGTACAACGGCTCATCTGTTTGAGTCATTATTCGAGCATCCCACAACTACGTAATCGGTATCGCATATTCTACCCTGTATTGTAGCGACAATCTCAGGGATAGCCACTTTCGACATGCAACCGGGTGCTGCTTATTCACAACCTGTGCATAACCCTGTGCATAACGCCGCGCGGCGTGTATGCCCATCAGATCGGCGTAAGGAACCGGTAATATGCATATTTGTGAAAGTTCCCTGAATTCGGGTAGAAGATTGTTTGAACATTAAAAAAGTCGTAAAAACTGGTGTATACTGGGAGCAGTAGGTTAAGGATATTTCTGGCGCACTGTCGCCATCGCTACCGCCCATTAAACTTATTGAAACCTCGCTTCTGAGACGACAGGCTCTCCCTTTTGGCACAGCGGTTAAGCGATCACCACAGGCGCAGTTCAGGTTCGCGCTGCGTGCCCCGCGACGGTACGCGGTTTTTGTAGACACGAGGACACGTTATGCCCAGCTTACTACCCGAATTCCCGGTAGACAGGGAAGAAAAGAAACAGTTTGAGGGCGACCCCGGCGCAGCGGCCCCGGAGCCTGAGAATGTCCCGTCGCAGCTCTCGTTCGCCCAGGAGGTCCGCGAAGAACGGCTCGCCATCCTGTGGCGCGTGACGCTCTTCGTGGCGTTTATCGCGTGGTGGGTGATCTTCGTGATCACGGGCGGCCAGGATGTGTCGTTCATTTCCATGTTTGCGCCTACGCTGCTGCTGTCGATTGGCTGTGTGGCTGCCGGGCAGTTTTTGCGCATCGGGCGGTTTCAGACGGGGGTCTGGGCTTACGCCTTGGGCGGCGTGGCGGCGATTACGCTGTCGATGATGTACCTCGAACCCTTCGGCACGGAATACGCGCCGTTCATCTTCCCGCTGCTGGTGTTTGTGGTCGGGCTGCTGCTGCCCGTGCGCGATACGCTGCTGATGCTGGTGCTGGTCTGGGGCGTTTCGTTTGTGTTCCCCTCACTGGCCCAGGAAAAACTGGTCTTCGGCAGCCATACCTTCTTCGCGATGTTATTGACCACGGTAGCCGCCGGGCTATCGACGCAGGTCAGCGGCGAACTGTACGCGATTGCCGAGTGGGCGCTGGAAAACTACCGCAAAGAGCGCCAGACGACCTTCGCGCTGTTTGAAAGCCGTGAGGCGCTGCAAAAGAGTTTTCAGCGCCAGCAGGCGTTGAACATCCAGGTGCAGGAAGCCAACCGCGAACTTGAGGTCGCACGTAAAGCGGAAGAAGAAGCCAAGCATTTCCGGGGCCAGTTCCTCGCCAACATGAGCCACGAACTGCGCACCCCGCTCAACGCGATCATCGGCTTCAGCCAGACGATGCTCGACTTCCCCGCCATGTACGACGGCGTGGAACTGGCCGAGCAGTACCGCAACGACATGACGCAGATTCTCAACAGTGGTAAACACCTGCTGAGCATCATCAACGACATTCTTGACCTGTCCAAAGTGGACGCCGGTAAGCTTGATCTCGAACTCCAGCCGGTTGATCTCGCGCCGGTGATCAAGGGCGTGCTTTCGACGGCGGTCGGGCTGGTCGGCGAAAAAGCCGACCGCGTGCAACTTCTGAAAGACGTGCCTGACCCGCTGCCGGTATGCCTGGGCGACCCGCTGCGCGTGCGGCAAGTGATGCTCAACCTGTACTCCAACGCCGCCAAGTTCACCGACTCCGGGCACATCAAGTTGATCGTGCGCACCGAGGGCCAGGAAGTGATCTTCGGCGTGGAAGACAGCGGTATTGGCATCGCCGACGCGGATAAATCCACGATCTTTGAGGAATTCCGCCAGGGTACGGCGGGCCGCAAGAAAGGCCGCCAGGGGGCGGGCCTGGGGCTGGCGATCTCGCAGCAGTTGATCCGCCTGATGCATGGGCGGCTGTGGTTCGAGAGCGTGGTAGGCAAAGGGAGC
>CAZMNL010000357.1:0-3814 GCA_964567525.1 uncultured Anaerolineaceae bacterium | reverse complement strand
CAGTCGGTGCTGGCCCGCACGGAAGGCCAGTGGCTCGACCCCACTCGGCAGCCGGAGGTGCCGGTGGACCTGATTGACGCCTTGCTCAATCCCCGCTTGCCCATGGCCGCAGTCCGGCAGAATCCCGACATCGCCGCCGGGTTGGTGCCGGTGGTGCTGCCTTCCCGGAGTTGGTTCTACCAGTACCTGCGCTGGTTTGAGCACCAACCTGACGCGGGGAAAACCGTGGTGACTGCCCGCTATGGTCAGGCGCGCTGGGAGCAGGAACACCAGACCTTCGATACCTTTGTCACCCGCGCTGCGGCTCCCTTGCAGTACGTTTTTGCAGATCACTGGCTGCTGGATGTGTTCACGGTAGACGAAGCTACGCGCAGCCAGGTGAACCGGCTGTGGTTTACCGCCTTAATTGACGCGTATTCGCGGAGCATTCTGGGCACAGCATTGCTGTATGAACTGCCCTGTATCGAATCCATCCAAAGCGCGCTGTGTCATGCCATCTGGCCCAAACACCAGCACGGCCAATTCAACGAGCAGTGGGTGTGTTATGGCATTCCCCAGCAGTTGTCGCTGGACAACGCCTGGGCGCATCACTCCCACAGTCTGGAAGACCTGGCGCGGAGTATCAGTGCCGGAGGGCGGTATAACAGCATCGACCTGGCTTTCCGCCCGCCGTATCGCGGGCGGTATGGCGCGCTCATCGAACGTTTCTTTGGTAATCTGTCGGCGCAGGTCAAAGAACATTTGCCTGGGGCTTTGAATGGCTCGACGCATGCCGAGCGCCGCGTGGCCGCGCAATCTGCCTGTTTGTTGTACGAGGACGTGGACCAGTTTCTGACCGACGTGGTGGTGACATACCAGCACACGCCCCACCGTGAATTGGCCGGAATGACTCCGCACGAGAAGTGGTTGTCAGGCTGGCAGCACAGCGCGCCGCTGGTGCCGCCCTATACCCCGGCTATGGAGCGCCTGTTCTGGCGCATGTCGCCTGCCACCCGCCAACTGACGCGCGAGGGCATCCATGCCTTCGGGCTGACCTATATGTCGGTTGAGCTAGAGCGAGCGCCCCGTGTCGAACACGATGGACAGCCAGTGCAGTATAGTTTCCGCTACGACCCGCATGACATCAGCCGCCTGGCGGTGTTCCGAGACGGAGCCTGGTTGGGAGACGTGTATGCGCGCGAACTACGACTGCCGGATGGCACGCTGCGCGCATTGAGTCTGGCCGAACGGGAGTTAGCCAAGACGGTTGCGCGCCAAACGCACACGCCGGTGCGGGATTGGCTGCGGTTTATCGATGACCTGGACACGTTAAGTGCGCAACGCCAGCGTGAAAAACGGCGGATGCAGTATTCTGGCCCCAATACCCGGGTAACCGGCGCTGCCTCCGCCTCCTTGAGCACCGACGAAGATACCCTATTGGACGCGTTCCTGAGGGGCTGACATGACCACGACTTCGACTGACTTTGCGCATTCGCTCGATGTTCGCCAGCGCCTGACGCAACTCCAAACCTGGTATGATGTCAAAATCGGTTTGAAAGTCCCCAGAATGATCAGGTTGAAAATCCCCAGAACAAACAATCGAAATGTGGGTCAGCTACTCCTTTTGGGCTGGTGAAGAGAGGTCAGGCAGGTCGGTGAAAATACCAGCTTGACGCTTCTCGCGGAGGCGATAACTCTGCCCACGAATATTGATAGTAGTCGAGGTATGAAGTAAACGGTCCAAGATTGCAGCCGCCAAGACAGGATCCGAAAAGATGCTGCCCCACTCGCCGTAAGACTTATTGGAAGTCAGGATAATGCTGCCCTTGAGATAGCGCTGCGACACGAGTTGAAAGAAGAACTGGGCCGCGCGTTTGTCAATTGGGAAGTAGCCCATTTCATCTAAGATCAGCACATCGGGACGCGCCAGCGACTTCAAGCGTGAGGCGAGCTTGTCCGCTTTAGCCAGGTGGTCCAGTAAATCAGCGACGGTATAGAAGGCAACCGTTTTGCCTTGTAGAATGGCGGCCATCCCCAACGCGACCGCCAAGTGCGTTTTGCCGACACCGGGTGGTCCCAACAGCAGCACATTCTCGCCATGCGCGATAAAGCGCACGGTGGCCAGGTCACGAACCTGCGCTTCATTGATAGACGGTTGGCAAGCAAAATCAAACTGGTCGAGCGTTTTGACAAACGGAAAACGGGCGCGGCGCATAGTACGTTCAACCGTTTGTTCGCGGCGCGCGGCCAATTCAGCCTGGGTCAGGTGGTCAAGAAAAGTCAGGTATGACCACTGTTCCGTGGCGGCCTGTTGAGCCAGTGCATCCAGACTATCGGGAGCAGTCAGGAACTTCAAGTCCTGTAACGCGGCTTGAACGCGTCCATAAGTTTGGGCCTCAGTCATGGCTGCCCTCCAGTACTTGTTCATACATATGCAGCGACCGCTGTTCGACCTGCGGTGCAATCCAACGCCCAAAGGTATCGTCTGCATCCCCTGCCGTTTGGAACGCCAGTGGTTTGCGCCCTCGACGCGGCAGCGGAGCGGGTAATCCGGCATAATGCAGCGGGTCAACCGACGATTGATACCGCCCAGGCAGTAAGGGGTGTTCGGCAATGACCTCACCGGTTGCACTGACCAGAATGATCTGCTGGTCTTCGGTTTCTTTGACCATCACGGTTTGCTGCGCATACGCGGCAGGCACTGAATACCGGTTACGTTGGTAATTCACCAGGCAGTCGCGACCTGCTTGCCGGTAGCTGATGCGGCTGGTATCGAAGCGTTGACCGGGCAGTGGTTGCAGATGTTCATCGGGCAACCGGCTGAATGGTGTTTCGCCCGTCGTGCCATGCACCCGCGGGTTGGCGACCGTATCCAGCCAGACTCGCGTTTGGTGATTGATGTCATCCACATCAATGAAGTGCAAACCAACCCAGAAATTGCCTTTCACATAGCGCACCCCATTTTCGACTTTGCCTTTGGTTTGCGGTCGATACGGTTGGTGCGGACGCGGGGTAAAGCCTGTTGCCAGCGCAAAGTCCAGATAACGCGTATTGAAGTGGATCGTGATTACCGCACTTTTCAGGTTGTCATGTAGCACTTCACGCGGTACGCCGCCGAAGTACTCAAACGCGTGTTGGTGACATCGGATGAAACTACTGGTATCGCCTTCCGTCGTAAACTCCAGAAACATCATGCGCGACCAGCCCAACGTCATCACGAAGCAATACAAGGTTTGATGACGTCCTTCTTCATCCTCATACCCACAACTCCCCCAATCCACCTGCGCTTGTTGCCCCGGCTCAGTCTCAAACCGCACCGTCGCTTTCTCCTGACGCGGGGGACGAAACGGCTGCACATACAAGATGACCTGGGTCAGTCCGCCCGGATAGCCTTGCGCCTGGATTTCTCGGTACAGTTTGCGCGTGTTGTACACCCCTTCGGCCATCCGCCGTTGCAGGTAGTCCGTGTAGGGATCGATCTTGCGCGGACGGAGTTGTTGTGGCTTGCGCCGTTTCGGCACCAGATCACCCTCAATCACTTTGCGGACTGTTTTGCGATCATGCCCTGTTTGGCGCGCAATCTCGCTGATTGACATTCCTTTGCGATGCATATCTTTGATCATGAAGCGTATCTCCACTCCTAACATGGGCAGCTCCTCTGGAACGATTCGGAGTGACCAACTCATCCTCGTTCCAGCCTGCTGCATTGTCCAGGGTGGGGAATTTCGTTCCGATCATATTGGGGAGTTTAGACGCGATCATGACAATGGCACGCCTCGACCAACGCCTGAATGCACTGGATATGGACCAACCGGGCGAGGCGCTGCGGGCGGCC
>CAZMNL010000356.1:0-3818 GCA_964567525.1 uncultured Anaerolineaceae bacterium | reverse complement strand
GCGTGCTGTTCCACTGCGGCAACTGGGCCACCAGTTTCTTCGACGATGTGAAAATGGCAAACGCCGAGATTCTGGCAACCACGCTCGGCACGGAGAACACCTATGGTACGGTCGCCGGGCGCACCCCCGCCGGACCGTTCAGCTATGCGCGTGTGACCACCGACGACCGCAACGGGCGTATCCGCGCCTACTGCGGCGATGGCGAGTTCGTCGATGACCCACTGGACACCTTCGGCAGCCGGGCGGTGGTGGAAGTGCCGAAACTGCAAAAGCTGATACAGTATGTCTGCAAAAACGGGTTCGAGCATCACGCAGCCATGGCTGCGGCCCACGCCAGCGCGATTTTGCAAGAAGCGTTTGTAACTTACATGGGCTGGGAAACCTACCGCCACGAAGGTTAGGCTTTTGGCGAAGGTATTATGAACGCAGACGGCAGTAATGTAGTGCCGCTCACCGACAATGGCGCTACATCGCACCCGGTCCCGCTGACTATCACCGGGATCGGGTGCGATTCGTGCCAGATGTGCCACAGGGGAAATACGCAGGAACACATATCATTACGAGCAAGGGGGAATCTCGCCTTCCTCCCCCGGTTTTAATTGGGGGAGGCTCCGGCAAGTATTTTCTATGACACACTATGCAGCACTTACCTGTGAAGCCTTATCCCGTCTGGTTTATGCGGTGGCGGCGGAGTCCCCATCGACCGTGACCGTCCAGTTATTCCGGCAGGGATTGCACGACACGCCGAAGAATCTGCGCGCCACCTTGCAGGCGGAAATTGACGCCCTGCCCGCCGGGGAATATGACGCGATCCTGCTGGTATACGGCATTTGCGGGCGCGCGACAACCGGACTGATCGCGCGCCATACGCCATTGGTCATCCCGCGCACGCATGACTGCATCGCGCTGTATCTGGGGTCGCACGACCGTTACCAGCAAGAATTCGACACCAACCCCGGCACGTATTGGTTCAGCCACGATTACCTGGAACGGTTGGAGCCGGGCAAGAGTACCGCGCTCGGCGCGTCGGGGCTTGAGGACCTGGACGCGCTGCGGGCGCAATACGTCGAGAAGTACGGCGAGGACAACGCCGAATACCTGCTTTCGGTAATGGGCGAATGGCGCAAACATTACAACCGCGCCGTGTTCATTGACACCGGGACGGTGGGCGGGGAACATTATGAGGCGCGCGCGCGCCAGCAGGCGCAGCAGTCCGGCTGGACGTTTGAACGGCGCGAAGGCAACCGCCGCATGATCGAAATGCTGCTGCGCGGAGACTGGGCCGAAGATGAATTCCTGGTGGTGCCGCCGGGACACGTCATCGACCATACCGGCGGGCAGGGCTTAATCGCCGCGCGTAAGGACGGGGTCGCCGATGCATGAGATCATCTTTCAACCGCTGGGCAAGCGCGCTGCCTTCGAGCCAGGCGACACCGTGTTACAGGCGGCACATGCGGCGGGCGTTTCGCTGGCGGCGGTTTGCGGTGGTGTGGGTGTGTGCGGGGACTGCCGCGTGCGGGTACTCTCCGGCACGGTGAGCGCCCCGAACGCGACCGAGGAAGAATGGCTCGACGTGGACGAGATCGCCGCCGGGTTCCGTTTGGCGTGTCAGGTCGAGATCACGGGCGATAGTCCTGTGCTGATCGATGTGCCGACGGAGTCGCTCAGCGTGATGCAGCGCAGCCAGGTTGAGGGCGAGGAAACCGCCTTCGAGGTCGCTCCCGCGATCCAGATTCACGATCTCGCAGGCGTACCGCCTTCGATCCGCGATCTGCGCGGCGACTGGGAACGCATCACGGGCATTGATCCCGGCTGGCGGGTCCCGGCGTCTGTGCTGGCGCAGGTTCCCGGCCTGCTGCGTGCGTATGATTGGCGCGTCCGGTTGGTGACACGCGGGCAGGACGTGATCCACGCCATGCCGCCGGGACGCGCGCCGCTGGGCTTCGCGGTGGACGTGGGCACAACCGGGCTGGCGGCGTACCTGATCGATCTCGAATCCGGGGAAACGCTCGGCATCGCCGGGACGACCAACCCGCAGATCGCCTACGGCGAGGACGTAATGGCGCGGCTCACGCTGGTGATGCGCGATCCGGCAGGTGCGGGGCGCTTGCAGTCCACCGTGATCGAGGGCATTAACGGGCTGCTGCACGCAACCTGTGCGACGGCGGGCGTCCGCGCCGGGGACGTGGTGGACGTGGTCGCGGTGGGCAATACCGCCATGCACCACCTGCTGCTCGGCCTGCCGGTCGAGCAGTTGGGGTCTGCGCCGTATGTCCCGGCGGTGGCTTCGGCGGTGTATACGTCCGCGCGCGATCTCGGCTTGGACGTGGCGGCGAGCGCGGCGCTTTACCTGCCACCCAACCTGGCGGGTTTCGTCGGCGGCGACCATACCGCGATGCTGCTGGCAACCGGCACGCTGGACCAGCCAGGGATCACGCTCAGCCTGGATATCGGCACGAACACCGAAGTCACGCTCAACGCCAACGACCAGCGCTGGACGTGTTCGACGGCCTCCGGCCCTGCGTTCGAAGGCGCGCATATCCGCGACGGGATGCGCGCAGCGGACGGCGCTATCGAGCGCCTGATGTGGCATGACGGCGTGCTGAACTGGCTGACGATCAACCAGGCGCGCCCAGTGGGGTTGTGCGGGTCGGGGATTCTGGATGCTGTCGCGGCGCTGCGATCCGCCGGGATTCTTTCCGCTACCGGGCGCATGACGCGCGATCATCCGGCGGTGCGGCGCGTGGAACGCGATACGTGGTTCGAGATCGTGCCCGCTGGCGGGACCGGGCACGGGCGCGCGGTAGTGATCAGCCGGGGCGATGTAAGCGAGGTCCAACTGGCGAAAAGTGCGATCCGTGCCGGGATCAAACTGCTGACCGAGCGCGCCGGGATCGCGGAGAGCGATATCGACCGTGTGATCGTCGCGGGCGCGTTTGGCAGTTATATCGATATCGAGAACGCGATCACAATTGGCATGTTCCCACCGCTGCCGGTCGAGCGTTTCCGGCAGGTGGGCAACGCGGCAGGCATTGGGGCCAAGCGTCTGCTGCTGGATGCAAGCGCACGCTTGCGCGCCGCCGAGATCGTGGGCCAGCTTGACTACATTGAACTGACCGATCACCCGGATTTTAAGGACCGCTTTAGTCAGGCGGTGGTGCTCGATCCTGAACCCTGGCAGTGAGGCAAAGAGGCCATCAATGCAGATACATGACACATACAGGCATGGCAGTATGGCTTTAGGCGTGTGTACGCTGGTGCTGTTTGTGCTGGTGTTAGGGGTGGGCGCTGCGTATGGCGAGAGCCTGCTCTCCACGCCGACTCCGTATGTCGAGCCGCCGGGGTGCCAGCGCCCGCCGGATGACTACAGCCGTGAGTGGGTCAACGGCGTGCAGCTTAACACGCGCACGCTGGCGATGCTCGATCAGGCGCAGGCGCTGTATACCGCGCAGGGCGGTGTGATCCAACTGCGCGAGGCGCTCACCCAGGGCAGCTACAACGCGGGCGGAGTCGCGGCCAGCTTCGGCACGCACGACGCGGGCGGCGCGGTCGATATCTCGGTGCGCAGTCCGGTGGATTTTAGCGTGCTATACGACGAACTCGACCCGCTGATCCGTGCGCTGCGCGTGGCCGGGTTCGCGGCCTGGGTGCGCGAAGACGGCGAACTCTACCCCAATTCGCCGATCCACATTCACGCGATTGCCGTCGGCGACCGCGAACTCTCGGAGGCGGCGCGCGCGCAGATCGACGGGCGCTTCGGCTACCTGCGCGGCTTTAACGGGCTGGTTCACAGCACGGTGCCGTTTGGCAGCGGGCTG
>CAZMNL010000355.1:0-3822 GCA_964567525.1 uncultured Anaerolineaceae bacterium | reverse complement strand
GCTCGTCGCTGGCGATCTGGTCATGCAGCATCTTTCCGACGGTCTTCTTCTGGCGCTGCACGTCGCGCGCGATCAGCTTGAGCACCAGCCGGTGAAACGCGGCAAACTGCGCCCAGCCCGCCTCATTTTGCAATATCTCGGCGGTCGTGAAGGCGCGCAGTTCTACCCGGCCCTCGGCGCGCAACCAGACGCGATCCGTGAGTGGAAACAGCGCATCCGGCGCGACGGTGCTGTCGGGTGCATGTCCGAGCACGCCATCCCGCCGCCCCAGGTAAAGTGAGGCCCCGGAGAGATGCTGCACCCAGACGATATCGCGCCCGGCGCGCACGGTGTCTTTGGCGACCAGCGCGCGGGTTTCGTCCGCGTAAAGCGCCTTGATATCCTTGGGGCGCATCGCGGAGTCCGCGCCGGAAGCCAGCGCGCGCGCCCACGTCTCCAACAGCCGCGCGATGATCGGCACGTTCTCCGGCTTTTTAAGCTGGTGAGTCAGGCGGTCCGTGCCGAAGCGCAGCACCTCGGTATCCGGCCCGCAGACTGCTAGCAGCCCGATCTCGCGATGGGCGAAGTCCTGGCCCAGCAGCAGGTCGTAACGGTTGGCGCGGAGCAGGTGGTGACGTGCGCCAGTCGGTACGCCGTCGTGCTGCTCCACCGCGAACACATCCACCGTCCCCTGATAAACCATCCAGGCGTTATCTGCGCCCGCCAGCAAAAACGGCGCATTGCCGCCCAATGCCAGCAGGCGCGAGCCGCGATAACGCAGCGCCAGCAGGAACAGTTCCCACGCGTCAGGGGCTTCCGTTTCTTCGGTGGTCAGGGGTTCGTTGGGCTGCATACGGCGCGCTCCTAGAGGTCTACCAGTTTATCGTGTAGGGCATCGACCGCGCTGCTGCGCTGGCCCGGCGGTTGTTCCGCGCCGATCAGGTCGGCATACGGGCCGCCCGCCTTGAGCATGGCTTCGTGCGTGCCGCGCTGCGCGATTTTGCCCGCGTCAAGCACGATAATCTCGTCGGCATCGCGGATCGTGCTCAGGCGGTGCGCGATGATCAAACACGTGCAGCCGCGCCGCCGCAGGTTATCGTCGATGATCTGTTCGGTGAGCGGGTCAAGTGCGCTGGTCGCCTCGTCGAAGATCACGAGCGTCGGGTTGGTCGCCAGCGCGCGCGCGATCTCCAGCCGTTGGCGCTCGCCGCCGCTGAAGTTGGTCCCGCCCGCCTCGACCATGAACGCATAGCCGCCGGTATGCTCGGTGATCACGTCGTGGATTGCGGCATCTTTGGCCGCCTGCACGATCCAGTTTTTCGGGATCGTGGGATTCCACAGCGTCAGGTTGTCGCGGATTGTGCCGCTGAACAGCGCGATATGCTGGTCTACCATCGACATTGAGGCGTTCAACACGTCGCGCGGAATCGCGTTGCGCGGCTTGCCGTCGAACAGGACTTCACCGGACCAGGGCTGGTATAGGCCCGCGACCAGCCGCGCCACCGTCGATTTGCCGCTGCCGGACGCGCCGACCAGCGCCACGCGCTGCCCCGGCATCAACGTCAGGTTGAATCCTTCGATCAGCGGTTCCCCCAGGCGGCTGTAGCCAAAGGTCAGGTCGCGGATTTCGAGCTGCCCTTCCAACCGCGCCGCCGAGGTTGTCATGGGGGGCGCGATGGCGTAATCGTCCACCGGGTAGCGCAGCACGTCATCCAGCCGGTTCATGTCCCCGGCGGCCTCTTGCAGGCGGCTGCCGAGATTGACCAACTGTGTCACCGGCTGGCTGAAAGCCAGCATTAGGCTTTGGAACGCGACCAGCGTGCCCACCGACAGCAGCCCTTCCTGCACGCGGAAGCCGCCCACCACCAGGATCAGTGTGGTGGTGATCATCTGCAAAAACGGCGGCACGACGAACAGAATCTGCGTCAGGTAGCCGAGCCGCTGCTCGCTGTTGACCACCTTGGCCTGGAACCCCGCCCACCGCGCGAAAAAGTCCGACTCCGCGCCGGTAGCTTTGAGCGTCTCAATCGACTGCAAGCCGTCCATCGACGTACCGATCAGCTTGCCGCGCTCTTGCAGCATGTTACGGTTGGCGTCCACGCGCAGCCGTGAAATAGTGCGCAGCGCCAGCATATTCAGCAGCACCACCGCCACGCCGATCAGGGTCAGCAGCACGTCATATTGGAACATCAGCAGCGCGTAGAACACCGCCAGCAGCACACTGATCGCGGCGGTCGCCAGTTCGCCGGAGAGTAGATACGCCACCTGGTCATTGACCTGCACGCGGAAGGCGATATCGCCTGCGTAGCGCTGCGTGAAAAACTCGACCGGCAGGTGCAGCACGTGCCATAGAAACTGGCTCGATCCGCTGAGCGCGAGCTTGGTTTCCAGCCGCAGCAGGTACATTTGTTGCAGCCACGTCAGCCCCATGTTGAGCGCCGCCGCCAGCCCCATACCGATCAGCAGCGGCAGCAGGAAGTCGCGCCCGCCGATCAGGATATCGTCCACGAACACGCGCAGAAAAACCGGCACCAGCAAACCGGGAATCACCAGAAACAGGCTCGCCAGCAGCACGTACACCAACCCCCAGCGGGACCCTGCCAGACGCTCGCGCAGCGCCTCTAACAGCCGGAACGGTCGCCCGGTCTTCTCGAAGTCCGGGCCGGGTTCCATCGTCAGCACGACGCCGGTAAAGCTGGCATTGAACTCTTCCAGTGGCACGGTGCGCGGCCCGGTGGCGGGATCGTTGAGGTATGCGCGGTCCTTGCCGAAGCCCTCCAGCACCAGGAAATGCGAGAACTTCCAGAACAGGAGCGCGGGCTTGGGCAGGGTGTGCAAGCCGCTGATTGTGCTGCGGCGCACGCCCTTCGCTTCCAGGCCGTAACGCTCCGCGGCGCGCACGATGTTCAGCGCGTTGACGCCATCGCGCGAGACGCCGCACGCCAGCCGCAGTTCTTCCAGCGCGACGTACTTTCCGTAGTATTGCAGCACGATGCTCAACGCGGCTGCGCCGCACTCAACCGCCTCCATTTGCAGGACGGTGGGCGTATGCACGCGCTTACGGTGTTCGCGGGGGATTGGCTCAATCATCGGGCGCTCGCTCATCAGGACAGGTTGAAGACTTTGTTAATCGGGCGTTCGCGGCTGATGATGATGCGCACGAGGCACGGCGTGCCGAGCACAACAGCGTTTTCCGGCCCTGCGGATGCCGACCAGCGATAGCCGCCGTCGGTCTGCGTCTGGATGCTGATACGCACCTCAAACAGCGGCCCGGACGTGTCCAGCCGTTCGACAAAGCCTTCATCGCCCAGCACGGCCAGCATTTCCGCGCGCGTGGCAGCAAACGCAGCCACCGAGATCACCTGGCCTTGCAGGTAGCCGTATTTTTCGCGCTCGACGGTCGAAGGCATGACCTGCACAGCCATGCCGGGACGGATGCGCTGGCGGTCTTCCAGCGGCACATAGGCGATCACCTCTTCGTCGCGCTGCGCTGCGCCGGTCGCCGCTACGCTAAACAGCGGCGTCCCAGCGTCAACCGGCTGGCTGATCGCCACACGCACCGAGACGACGCGCCCGTTCACCGGGCTGGTGACGGGGATCACGCCGTCCGGGGTGGAAACGCGCGCCACCGGAATCCCCGCCGCGACAAAATCCCCCGGTTCGACGCCCAGTTCCAGCACGCTGCCGCTGGCCGACGCCGGAACGTACACAATCGCGTTGCTCAGCACCAGCGTGCCGGATTTTTCGAGGGGCGTGGTAATGCGTCCGAAGACGCCCCACACCAGCACCATCAACAACGCCACGCCGAACGTCCGCGAGTCGGTCGTCGCGCCGCAGCCGGAG
>CAZMNL010000354.1:0-3851 GCA_964567525.1 uncultured Anaerolineaceae bacterium | reverse complement strand
AAGCGCCATTCGGACGAATGGTGGCTCGTCAGCAGTCTACCCTACATGCGGCGACGTTGACCGATGCTGGTGAGATCAACGAACACCATACCTACATGCGCACCGGCGTGGTTGATGTGGGTACGTACACGATTGACCTGGCGCTGGATGACAATGGCGAATACGTCGATTCGGAAAGCGGCAGCGTGGAAAGCGGCGTGTACACCGCCCAGGAACGCATCGCCGCCGCGCTCGAACGCGACTACCGGCAGAAGATGCCCTACAAGATCATCGAGCAGGTGCTGCGCACCGGGACATTCCGCGCCAGTGGCGAACCGGTGGATTACTCCGCAGAAGTCGAGGAAGCGCTCGCCCCGCTGCGCAGTGCCACCCTTAACCTGATGAGCGAGAAGTGGCAGCGCGGCATGACGGTAGACGTGATCTTCCTCTCCGGTGGTGGTGCTGAACTGGTGGCCGACGAGGTGTGTGCAGCCTATCCACAGGCGCAGTTGGTCCGAGACGCCCAGCTTGCCAATGCACGTGGTTACCTGAACTACGCCCGGTTCATCGCGAAATAAGCTGGTACGGGGGTGTTACCGGTACTGACCGTTGGTAACACTGGTAACACCCCCTCAAGGAGAAACAAACATGGCTAAACACAAACCAAGCAAGCGTCAATATCGGACCATCACCTTCAAGGTCTTCTACGATACAGACGAAGACATTCTGGATTGGTGGGAGGGCATTGAAAACGGGGATCGCAGTGAGACGCTCCGTGATCTGATTCGAGATCGCGTTGAAGAGCATAACGGACGTCATCGCTCGTCCCACAAGAGTATGCCAGAGCCGGAAGTGGTTCCGATGATGGAACTCGCCAGGGTACGCGATGACACCACCTGGATTCGGGAAGCATTGCACGACATGCCCGCTTATTTGGAACAGGTTATCCAAACGGTGGCCGCAATGCAGCCTGCTATGGCAACCGCAGGAGGAGTGGTTTCACTACAACCGGAACCCGCTTTATCAACGCAAATCAAGAACGAACGCGAAGCCAATATGAGGAAAAAGACGTGGTAAGACAACCGCAATTGATCGTAATCAAAACCATGCACGACGCGCGTCGTGGGCGTGGGCGGCGCGCCGCCCACCGGTCCGCTGTGCGGACCGGCCAATTCCCCGGCAGCGGTGTTTCCCTGCGAGGGGTTCACCGGGGAATTGGCAGCCAGCTAAATCGCTGGCCCGCGCGCACCGCGCGGGATGCCGGTGGAGCGCTCGCCGCGCAGCCACCGGTGCGGGGGTGTCCGTCACCCCCCGCGTCGGTCAGCCCGGTATCCCGGCCCCACCGACAGCACCCCGTGCCGGGGCGCGAAAATCGTCGTGCAGCGTCCCGTGAACGCACCATCTTTATCCGCAAGACACAGGAGTTAGCCGCATGAATCATCAGCAACTCGTAGCCGCGATTGCACGACGTTTGCCCCATCGCTCCAAAAGCGACGTGGCCGAAGTGCTGGAAGTTTTGGTCGAAATCTGTACCGAGCAGTTGAGCCAACCAGATCAGGTCATCCAGATTGCCGAATTGGGCAGGCTGTCGATTGATGTTCACCAATTACAGGTCGCGGGCGCAGTGCGCAAGACATTGGCCGATCAGCATGGTCCAGATTATCCGGATACGTTAACTCGGATCGTTGGCCGGTTCCGACCAGCGCCGCGACTGCGCCAGGCTATCGAAGCTATATATAAGGAGTCCGTGAATTGAGCAAAGCGCGTTACACCGAACGAGTAACCATTGGTTTCACGCCAGATCAAAATCGGCGGCTGGAAGAACTAGTGCGAGTCCGCTCCCGCAAAGGTGAAGACGTCAGCAAGGCCGACCTGATCCGCACCGCGTTGACCTTCTACTTCATGCACCAGGATGATCTACCCGGCTCACGCAAAGCGATTGCGCGGTCAGTCGAAGGCAAGATCGCTGAGGTCGATCAGAAGCTGGACACCCTGACCGAAACGCTCGAAAACTTCATCGAGCGAGTCACGAAGCGGAGGTCATGACATGGACTCCAAACAGATGTGTGTGGCGAATGTGAAGTACAAAAAGCCGACCACCGATGATACCAAACGCACCAAAGGGCTGCTGCGTTACCTGACGTATCGCGACAGCCGCGACGGGCATATCAGGCAAGTTGGTGGCCGCGAGCGCTGGGTAGATCATGGACTGGGCAGCACGGTGGGTGAGATCGCGAACACCTGCGAGCAGTACCGCAGCGAGCATGTGCTGGCGTTCACTCTCGTGCTGAATCCCAATTGTTCACCCGAAAAATAGATCTGGACTCAGAAATAAAGTCTTAGACTCCGAAATAGAGTCCTGGACTGAAAACAACATTCGGTAAGCGTAATGCGATCATGATAAGGGAAAAGTATATCGCCCAGTCCAGAACTTTATTTCTGGAAAATTAGGAGGCTGATCGGCATGTGTTTTGATGAAAAGGGGCCAGTCCAGAACTTTATTTCTGAAAACGCCCTTGATCGTGGCATTCTCAGGCGAAGAATGCTCATGTCCAGTCTAGAACTTTATTTCGGGTGAACAACCGCCGCTTCGGGATCGTCTATGTGGATTTCCCGACCGGGACGCGCACGCTTAAAGACAGCGCGCGGTTTTACCAGGGCGTGATCGCCGCCAACGGACTGCCCGCCGCCGAGTGACGCCAGCGGGCATGATCTGATAAAATCTGCGTCAGGCGGCATGAGCGCATTTTTTCCTTTGCATTTACCCGCCGGATCGCACACAATAATCGCCGCCGAACACCTTGATCGCGCTCACCACAGGCGAGGGCCGCACCGATGACGAAAATCACGCTGCACGACTTGCACGCGAAAAAAACACGTGGTGAACCGATCACCATGCTGACCGCGTATGATTACCCCACCGCGCGCCTGATCGACGAAAGCGGCATTGACATGATCCTGGTCGGGGACTCGGTCGGCATGGTCGTGCATGGCTTCGAGAACACGCTGCCTGTCACGCTGGACATGATGATCCTGCACTGCCAGGCGGTGCGGCGCGGCGTGGAGCGCGCGTTCGTGGTTGGCGACCTGCCCTTCGGCACGTACCAGATCAGCAGCGAAGACGCCAAACGCAACGCCGCGCGCCTGCTGGCCGCCAGCGGCGTTGATGCGGTCAAGCTCGAAGGCGGGCAGCCGGTGGCGGCGACCATACGCGCGCTGGTCGAGATGGGTATCGCGGTGATGGGCCATATCGGGCTGACGCCGCAGAGCGTCAGCGGGCTGGGCGGCTTCAAGGTGCAGGGGAAAACGGTCGAAGTGGCCGAACGCCTGATCGACGACGCGCGCGCCCTGGAACATGCGGGCGCGTTCAGCATCGTGCTGGAAGGCATCCCCGCGCGGCTGGCAGCCCTGATCACCAACACGGTCAGCGTCCCGACGATTGGCATCGGGGCCGGGGCGGGTTGTGACGGGCAGGTGCTCGTCACGCATGACCTGCTCGGCCTGTATAACAAATTTGTGCCCAAGTTCGTAAAACAATATGCGACATTGGCCGAAACGCTGCGCGAGGCGTTCACCGTTTATCGCGAAGACGTGAGGGCGCGCACGTTCCCGGCGGCGGAACACAGCTTCAGCCTGTCGGATGACGTGTGGCAGGCCGTGCAGGACTACATCACGGCGATCCACGAGGACGACTGAGCGCCGGAAAGGGAGGTTCACCATCCGAATCGCACTCTTTGGCACGGGCGCGATGGCGTGCCTGTTCGGCGCGCGGCTGAGCGCACACGCGGACGTGACGCTGATCGGTCGCTGGCCGGAACAGATCGCCGCGCTGCGCGACGCGCCCCTGCACGTGATCGAACTGGACGGCGGCG
>CAZMNL010000353.1:0-3853 GCA_964567525.1 uncultured Anaerolineaceae bacterium | reverse complement strand
ATTTGCCCCCGATCTATACTTGAGCCTTCCAAAATGCAAAGTAGCCACACCCCTTTCAAACAAAAACTTTACCGCAGACGCGCTGCTTTCAGCGCGTCTGCGGTGTGAATTTAGATTTAATGATTCAGCCCTAACGTTCACCCGCTCACGCTTGTAAAAAACCAGTAAACCGGTTTAATATCTTTATATACACGGATTGGCAAAACGGCGCGAGCCTGTTATGCTAAGCGTATAGTCCGCGCCTGTTCAGGCGTTTTTTGCCACTCAGGCGTTTTTTTGCCACGTTGTCCCGGATCATTCAGGAGAAACTTACACATGGTTAAACCTGTTGCGACAGTTGACGTGTCGCCCAATTTACCGCCGAACCTGGAACGCCTGCGCGAGTTAGCCTATAACCTGCGCTGGTCATGGGATCACGAGACGATTGCCCTGTTCCGCCGCCTGGATCGTGAACTCTGGGAAAGCACCGGCAGCAATCCTGTTCAACTCCTGGGGACGATCAACCAGGACGCCCTGCAAGCCACCTCCGAAGACGAAGCTTTTCTGGCGCACCTGGACCGGGTCTGCGCGCAGTTTGACGCCTACATGAGTCCCGATGCCCGCACCTGGTACCGCCAGAACTTCGGCGAATTCGACAAACCGTTTATCGCCTACTTTTCGATGGAATACGGCCTGACCGAATCCCTGCGCAACTACTCCGGCGGCCTGGGCATTCTCTCTGGCGACCACATGAAAAGCGCCTCGGACCTGGGCCTGCCGCTGGTGGGCGTCGGGATGCTCTACGAAGAGGGCTACTTCCACCAGTATCTCAACGCGGACGGCTATCAACAGCAGTCCTACCCGCTCAACGACTTCCCGAATCTGCCGGTCGCGCAGGTGTTGAATGACGACGGCAGCCCGATGGTGATCGAGATTCCCATCGCCACGCACACCGCCAAGATCATGATCTGGAAAGTGCAGGTCGGGCGGGTGCCGCTGTACCTGATGGACACCAACCATCCCGACAACGCCGAAGATATCCGCGACCTGACGGATCGCCTGTACGGGGGCGACCCGCGCAACCGCATTCGCCAGGAGATCGTGCTGGGCATCGGCGGCGTGCGGCTTCTCGAAAAGCTGAACATGCGCCCGACGGTCGTCCACATGAACGAGGGACACAGCGGGTTCCTGGCGATGGAACGTATCCGCATCCTGATGGAAGAAAACAAGGGCCTGGACTTCTGGGAAGCTGCCGATATCGCGGCGGCGGGCAGCGTCTACACCATTCATACGCCCGTCTCGGCGGGGTTGGAGCGCTTCGGCTACGACCTGATCGACGAACATTTCCCGTATATGTGGAAGGCGCTCGGCCTGACGCGCGAGCAGTTCCACGACCTGGGCCGCGAGCACATGGGCGGCTTTGACCTGTTCAGCCTGCCGGTCTTCGCGCTGAAGATGTCCTCGCATAACAACGGCGTCAGCAAGCTGCACGGCGCGGTCAGCCGCCATATGTGGCAGTGGATGTTCCCGGATGTCCCCGAACACGAAGTCCCGATTGGCTCCGTCACCAACGGCATTCATATTCAAAGCTGGATCAGTTCGGAAATGGCATCCCTGTTCGACCGCTACCTGGACCCGTCCTGGCGCACCGCGCCGGACAACCCCGAAACGTGGTTCGCGGTGGACCGCATCCCGGACGCGGAACTGTGGCGCTCGCACGAACGCCGCCGCGAACGCCTGACCTCGTTTGGGCGCGAACGTCTGCGCGCGCAGCTTGAATCGCGCGGCGCGTCCAAAGCCGAGATCGAAGGGGCCGACGAGGTGCTGAATCCGGACGCGCTGACGATTGGCTTTGCGCGCCGGTTTGCCACCTACAAACGCGCGACGCTGTTCTTCCGCGACCTGGAACGGTTAGAGCGCATCGTCAACGATCCGCTGCGCCCGGTGCAGTTCATCTTCGCCGGCAAAGCGCACCCGCACGATCATCTCGGCAAGGAACTGATCAAGGAAATTGTCAAGACCGCCGAAATGCCCGAATTCCGCCACGCGATTGTGTTCCTGGAAAACTACGATATCAGCATCGCGCGGCACATGGTGCAGGGCGTGGATGTGTGGCTGAACAACCCGCGCCGCCCCCACGAGGCCAGCGGGACCAGCGGCATGAAGGTGATCTACAACGGCGGCCTGAACGCCAGCATTCTCGACGGCTGGTGGGCGGAAGCCTACGATCCGAACGTCGGTTTTTCCATCGGCAGCGGCGAGGAATACGAACAGTCCGAGTGGGATATGCAGGACTATATCGAGGCGCACGCGCTGTATAACCTGCTGGAACGCGACCTGATCCCGCTGTTTTACCGGCGCGGGCGCGACGGCCTGCCGCGCGAATGGATCGAGATGCTCAAGCAGAGTATGCGCAAGCTGGCCCCGTACTTCAACACCTACCGCATGGTGCGTGAATACACCGAAAATTACTACCTGGTCGCCAACGAGCGCTTTAACCGCCTCTCGCAGCCGGACCTCTCGCGGGGCCGCGCGTATGCCGAGTGGATGGAAAAGACGCGCAAACACTGGGATCAGATCGCAGTGGTGCGCGTGGAAGCTAAGCCGAAAAATCTGAAGGTGGAGCAGGATATCCACGTGCGCGCGTGGGTGGACCTGGGCAAACTCACCCCGGAAGATGTCACCGTGCAGTTGTACTACGGCTCATTGGACAGCCGCAGCCGCATCATTGCCGGGGAAACGCTGGAAATGAACCACTGCTGCAAGGACGAAAGCGCCAAAGGCCGCAACCAGCACGAGTTCGAGCAGACCGTGCGTTACAGCACGACCGGCAAGCGCGGCTTTACCGTGCGCGTTCTGCCCCGGCACGATGACCTGCACGAACCCCTGCTGACCAACCTGATCACCTGGGCGAAGGTCTAGCGCGCCGCCAACGCGAACCTGTTTGTGCCCCCTCGCCAACTTGTTTGGAGAGGGGGGATCAAGGGGGGTGAGGTTCACAGCGCAGGGACGCGGTTAATGTACTGGCGCGCCATCAGCGCGACGGTTGCGCCCTCACCGGCGGCGGCGGCGGCCTGCTTGGTGCTGCGCGCGCGCACGTCGCCCGCCGCAAAGACGCCCGGAATGCTGGTTTCCAGCGATTCGCTGGTGGTGATGAAGCCCCATTCGTCCATGTCGATCAGGTCTTTGAACGGCTCGGTGTTCGGTTCCAGGCCGATGAGGATGAACACGCCGTCGGGGTGGTCGATGCGCTCCTGGCCGGTGGTGCGGTCCACGATGCGCACGCCCGCCAGCTTACGATCCGCGACCAGGAATTCCGTCACCTGCTGGTGAGTGATCACGTCGATGTTCGGACAGTCGGCGATCTTCTGCTGCAAAACCAGGCTGGCGTTAGGTTCCGGCGCGTATTCCAGGATCGTCACCCGGTCGGCAAACTGGCAGATGTGCAGCGCCTCCTGAAAGCCGCTGTTGCCGCCGCCGATCACGTACACGGACTTGCCCACGTAGAACGGCGCGTCACACGTCGCGCAGAAATGAATGTTGATGCCGATCAAGCGCCCTTCGCCGGGCACATTCAGGCGGCGGTAATGGCTGCCGGTGGCGATGATCACCGCGTTGGCGCAGTATTCCGCGCCGTCAGCGGTCGTGACCACGCGGTAATGGCCGTCCGTGTGGATCGAAGTTACGGTCCGGGCTTGCAGAATCTCCACGCCGAAGCGTTCCGCCTGCCGCCGCAGCCGGTTCGCCAACTCCGCCCCGCTGATGCCCTCGTCAAAGCCAGGGAAGTTATCCATCTGGCGCGTCATGCCGACCTGCCCGCCGACGCCGCTTTTTTCGATCACCAGCGTGCTGAGTCCCTCGCGGCTGCTGTAGA
>CAZMNL010000352.1:0-3857 GCA_964567525.1 uncultured Anaerolineaceae bacterium | reverse complement strand
ATCACATGGGGATGGTCGGGCTGGGCGTCATGGGCGCAAACCTGGCCCGCAACCTGGCGTCCAACGGTTTCAGCGTGGCGGGCTACGACCTGGACGCCGAAAAACGCGCCGCGTTTGACCAGCACAGCGATGAAGGTGTACAGAGCTTCCCCGATATCGAGAGTTTTCTCGACGCGCTGGAAGTTCCGCGCCGCATTATTTTACTGGTCCCGTCGGGCGTGGTCGATCAGGCGATTGAGCCGTTGAAGCCCCTGATGAACCAGGGCGACCTGCTGATCGACCTGGGCAACAGCTTCTTTCTGGATACCGAACGCCGCAACATCGAACTCGAAAAAGAAGGTTTCCTGTTCATCGGCAGCGGGGTGTCCGGTGGTGAGAAGGGCGCGCTGCGCGGCCCCTCGATCATGCCCGGCGGACAAACCGAAGCCTACGCGCTGATCAAGGATGCGTTCGAGGCCATTTCCGCGAAAGTCAACGGCGATCCGTGCGTGACCTACATCGGGCCGCGCGGGGCCGGGCACTACGTCAAGATGGTACATAACGGCATCGAATACGGCATCATGCAGTTGATCGCGGAAGCCTACGACCTGCTGCGGCGCGGCGCGGGTATTGATTACAACACGCTGCACAAAGCGTTCGCCGAATGGGACGACGCCGAAATGAACTCGTACCTGATCGAGATCACGGCGGATATCCTGGGCACGACCGACCCGGACACCGGTCAGCCGATTGTCGAAGTGATTCTCGACGAGGCCAAGCAGAAGGGCACCGGCAAATGGACCAGCCAGAACGCGCTCGATCTCGGCGTACCCACACACACAATTAACGCCGCTGTTGAGGCGCGCATCATCTCCGCGCTGAAAGACCAGCGCATCGTGGCGGCGGACGTGTTCAGTGGGCCGGACGCCACGTTCGACGGCGACCCGGCAGCATTGATCGCGCAGGTGCGCGGGGCGCTCTACGCCGCGATCCTGACCTCGTATGCGCAGGGCATCGCGCTGATGCAGGCGGCAAACACCGAATACGACTACAACCTGAATATGGAAGATATCGCGCGCATCTGGCGCGGCGGCTGCATCATCCGCGCGGGACTGCTCGAAGACGTGCGCAAGGTCTACAGCGCCGATCCCGACGTACCCAACCTGCTGCTCGCCGAACCGTTCCGCACGCAGATCGAAGAGCGCCAGGGGGCCTGGCGCGCGGTGATCCAGACGGCGGTCGGGCTGGGCATCCCGGTGCCGGGGCTGGCGGCGTCGCTCGCGTACTTCGACGCTTACCGCACCGGACGCCTGCCCGCGAATCTAACGCAGGCGCAGCGCGATTACTTTGGTTCACATACTTATCGCCGTATCGACAAGGACGGCGTCTTCCACACCGAGTGGGAAGCCTGAGCACTTTGAGGGGTGCAGACTACTATGCCCAAGAACGTGATCGTTGCACAGTCCGGCGGGCCGACGCCGGTCATTAACAACTCGCTGCGGGGTGTGGTCGAAGGTTGCTTCGACCATCCCGACATTTTCGGCACGGTTTACGGCGGCTGGCACGGCATCGAAGGCGTGCTGAAAGAGGAGTTGATCGATCTTTCGGCGCAGCGCCGCGAAGAGATCGCCCTGCTGCGCACGACTCCGGCTGCGGGCGGGATCGGCACGTGCCGTTACAAGCTCAAGGAACACCAGCAGGAAGACTTCGAGCGCGCGATCCAGGTCATGCAGGCGCACGATGTCGGCTACTTCTTCTACATCGGCGGCAACGACTCGATGGACACCGCGCACAAAGTCGCGGCCCTCGCCGCCCAGCGCGGCCTGGACCTGATCGCGGTCGGCGTGCCGAAGACCATTGACAACGACGTGGGCGACTCCGCGTTCGAATTGATCGACCACACGCCCGGTTATGGCAGCATCGCGCGCTACTGGGCGCTGAATGTGCAGAACGCCAACCAGGAAAATCGCGGTTCCAGCCCCGCTGACCCGGTGCTGGTGATCCAGGCGATGGGCCGTAAGATCGGCTTCATCCCGGCGGCGGCACGGCTCGCCGACCCCAACCGCGAACTACCGCTGCTGATCGCGCTGGCCGAGGCCGGGATCACGCTGCCCGAACTGGCCGACAAAGTGAATGACACGCTCAAGCAACACGGGCGCGCAGTGGTTGTGGTCAGCGAGGGGTTCGACATCGGCGACATCGGCGCGCGCAAAGATTCGTTCGGACACACCGAATTTGGCGCGAGCGCGATCCAGGTCGGGCAGGCGGTGATCAACTACCTGAACCAGCAGGGTTTGCCCGTATCCGGTTCCGCGCGTACCAACATCGCCGGGACGGACCAGCGCCACTCGATGATCAACGCCTCGACCGTTGACCTGGAAGAAGCGTATCTCGTCGGGCGCAAAGCCGCCGAGATCGCTGCCGCTGGCGAAAACGGCTTCATGGCGACGATCCTGCGCCAGCCGGGCAGCATCTATCATGTACGTTTCGACCAGGTCCCGCTGGAAGCGGTCGCCAACTCCGAGCGCACATTCCCGGCAGACTGGATCGCGGAGAACAAGGTCGATGTGACCGACGATTTCGTGCGCTACGCCAAACCGTTGATCGGCGGCGAATGGCCCGCGATCCCGATGGTGAACGGCTTGCAGCGCTTCGCGCAGATCGACCTGATCTTCGCCGACCAGAAGCTGCCCGCGTATGTCCCGCAGAATTACCGCTAACCGGATACTTTGAGAGGATAACCCGCCATGACTGACCCGGCACAACCACTGCGCGATTTTCAGCCGCAGCATGACTTTTTCATCGGCATTGATTCGGATGGCTGCGCGTTCGATACCATGGAACTGAAACACAAAGAGTGCTTCGCTCCGAACACGATCAGATACTGGAATCTTCAACCGGTTTCCAAGTACGCGCGCGAAGCCGCCGAATTCGTCAACCTGTATTCGAAGTGGCGCGGCATCAACCGCTGGCCCGCGCTGGTGATGGTCTTCGACCTGCTGCGCGAGCGCCCGGAAGTGCAGCGGCGCGGCGTGAATATCCCGGAAGCAAACGCGATCCGCGCCTTCATCGAACAGGACCAGTTCCCGCACAGCAACGACGGTCTGAAGGCGTACATGGCGCAAAATCCCGGCGTGGACGAACTGGCGCAGGCGTGGGAATGGACCAATGCCGTGAACGCCTCGGTCGCCGATATGGTGTACGGGGTATCGCCCTTCCCCTTCGTGCGCGAGAGCCTCGCCGAGATGTTTGACCAGGCCGACATGATCGTCGTCTCCGCCACGCCTAACGCCGCGCTGCAATCCGAGTGGGGCGAGCATGGTATCGCGCAGTACATGCACGTAATCGCCGGGCAGGAAATGGGCAAAAAAGCCGAATGCCTGGGAATCGCCGCATCCGGCAAATATCCATCCGACCGCGTGCTGATGATCGGCGACGCACCCGGCGATATGAAGGCCGCCAAAGCCAACAACGCGCTGTTCTACCCGATCAACCCCGGCGGCGAAGAACAATCCTGGGAACGCTTCTATAACGAGGCCCGGCAGCGGTTCTTTGCGGGCACATATGCGGGCCAGTACGAAGCGGACCTGATCGCGGAGTTCGAGCGTTACCTGCCGGACACGCCGCCCTGGAAACGCTAGACAGGAGAAATACACTATGGCACGCGTAGGCTATATCGGGCTGGGCCTGATGGGGTCCGGCATGGCGCGCAACCTGATGAAAGCCGGTCACGAGTTGGTGGTCCATAACCGCAGCCGCGCGATTGTGGACGAATTCGCCAGCGAGGGCGCGACTCCCGCCACCTCCCCGCGCGAGGTCGCCGAACAGGTCGATTTCGTCTTCACCAACCTGCCGGACTCGCCGGATGTCGAACGGGT
>CAZMNL010000351.1:0-3888 GCA_964567525.1 uncultured Anaerolineaceae bacterium | reverse complement strand
GGCGGGTTTCCAAACCCGCCCAGGGCGACTTTCTAAAGTCGCCCCTACAAAAAACGGCAAGGTTATTTCCGCCAACGTGTACTAGCACGATAGGCTTGAGCCATCGGTGCAGCTTGCGTTAAAGTCCCCCTCTCCAAGTTGTTTGGAGAGGGGGATTTAGGGGGTGAGGTGAATGTTGCTACCGGTCCACCGGGCGATGATTGCGGATAAACGCCTGTGGATCGACGTAGTGCGTGATCACGCCCGTGCGATCCAGTCCCGGCCAGTGGAACGGCTGCGACTCCAGGATCGAGGTCGGGCTGAGATCGAAATGCAGGTGGTAGGCGAAGCGCCCTTCGGCATCGCCGACCTTGGCGATCTGTTCGCCGCGCACCACGCGCTGACCAACCTGCACGCGGATATCGTTCACGTGTGTGCTGCGGCTGTAGATCACCTTGCCGGTGCTCACCAGCGGATCGTGCCGGATCACCACCACGTTACCCCATCCGGGCAGCCGGTCCGCGAACGTGACCAGCCCCGATGCCACGCTGTAAACCGGCGAATGCGCGTCCGCGTCCCAGTATGGCTCGTTGAGATTGAGGTCTGCGCCCGTGTGGTAGGCCTGCCCCGCACCGAGGTTATACAGCCGGTTGAAGCCGGTCGCATCGAACCAGTTGCCGGGCCAGGTTTTATCGCTGCGGCGCTCGTTGATCGTACCGACCGGGGAGTCGTAGCCGTCGGCGAGGTACTTCTCGGTGGGCACGATGCCGACAATCTGCCGCCAGCGGATCGCGTCGAAGGCGATCTCGCGCCCGGTTTCGTTGGTCAGGTCGTTGAGGAACACCAGCCCGGCCTTGAAGTTATTGGCGTCGAACTGGTACACGCCCAGCGGAACCCACACGTTATAAAACCGTGACTGGTCCACGCTGATCGTCAGTTCGCTGGCGGTGCCTAGCACGCCGTGCAGCTTATAGCGCGCGTTTCTGGTGGTGGCGTGGCGCGCGGGCACAAACACGGACACCTCGTACCACCCGCTGGCGACAAGCTGCGGGTCCCAACGCGCCCAGACCGTGCTGCTGTTCTGCACCGTATCCTTGTATTTGACCGTCCAGCCCCAGGTTCCCTGGAAAGTCTTGAATGTGTTGTTGGGATTACCGCTGCCGTGCGCGCCGTCGTTGTACTGCGGCTTGTCGGGATGCACCACTACCGCGATCCCGTAGCGGCCCTGGCTGGGCGGGGGCGGATCCGTGCCGCCGTTGTCGCCGGGTTCGATGGGCGCATTGATCGCCGGGAACTCTACCGGGCCGATGATCCCGAAGCGCCACCAGCTAATCCCGTCCGCGCCGTGTTCGCTGACCACGTATTGACGCCCCAGGATGATCTCGTCACGCGGGGCGCTGCCCGGCAGCACCGCGAACACCGGCAGGCCGTAATCTTTCCAGGTGTTAAACCCCTCGTCGAGCACCTCGCGCCAGGGGCGCTGGAACGTCTCCCAGTACAGTTGCAGGTGAACGCTGTTGACAAAAGGCCGCCATTCGTCAGGGAAGATCGAGCGGTAGTGCTGCGGGCGCGGGTCCACCGCCATGCCGATATGGAAGCGTCCGCCGATCTTGCGGCGAATCTCGACCATCAGCGGGCGGATTGGCTCGCGGCCCACCGTCCAGAATCCCTGGTACGGCTCCACGTCCAGGACCATCGAACGCACGCCGGGCACGTTGCACACGTCAATGATGCGCTGGGCCTCTTCCTGCACGTTTTGCCCCTTGACCACCGCCCAGGCGTGAAACTCCAGCCCGTTTTGTTCCAGCACGCGCACCCACTTGGCAACGCTCGCCGCGTTATCAATCGCCAGGTTGCGGTCGGTGTCAAAACGGCCCTGCCAGTATTCGCCATCGCTGGTCTTGACCCATACCTGCTTCACATTCGGTGCCCAGGTCTTGAGGGTATCTGCGATATCCTGCACGGTCGCTTCTGCGACCGAGTCGCCCTTCCAATGCCACACGGCTACCTTGCCATCATACGGCGTCGCCATTCACGCTCTCCTTTTGACCCTAACGGATTCTTAACGCTGTGCCTGTGGGCATAGTAGACCAATTCGCGCAAAATGACAACACTACACCCGGCGCGGTAAATGTGGTAGATTCTGCACAGGGCCGGGTGCGCTCGCGGTATTCACCGGCCCGCACAACGTACACGAACCGAGGACACTCATGGACCTCTATCTGGATAACATCATCGATCACGGGCAGAACCCGCGTAACTTCGGGGAACCGCTCGATCCGGCAGATATCGACTACGAGGACGAAAACCCGTTCTGCGGCGATCACCTGCACCTCACCGCGCAGTTGGACGACGAAAACCGCGTGGTCAAAGTCAGTTGGCAGGGCGAAGGCTGCACCATCAGCCAGGCGTCCGCCTCGATGCTGGGCGAAGCGATCCTGGGTAAGACGCTGGACGAACTGCGCAGCTTTGACCGCCAGGACCTGCTCGACATGCTCGGCATTCAGCTCAGCCCGACGCGGCTCAAGTGCGCGCTGCTCTCGCTGAAGATACTGAAAGCCGGGGCCTACGGCCTGACTCACTGGCCCGGCGAGGAAGACGACTCAGCGGATTAGCGGAATACGCACCTACGGCGGAGCGCCATGCAGCGACAATCCTATCTTCTGACCGACGATCTGCGCGTCGTGCTCGAACACGCACGCCGCGAGGCGGAACGTCGCCATAACATTTACCTGGACGTGGAGCACCTCATGCTCGGCCTGCTGCGACACTACAGCGGCCCGGCCTACGACCTGTTCCAGCAGCACGCCATCGATGCCCACGCGCTGTATGCGCAGATCGCGGACGCGGTCGGCATGGAACGCAGCGACCCGATTGAACTCAAGGGGTACGCCAAAGCCGCGCAGCACGCTTTCGACCGCGCGCAGGACGAAGCGCGCGCGCTCGGTCATGTGGCGCTGGATACCGGGCATCTGCTGCTCAGTTTGATGCAGGAACCGGACGGCGCGATCCACGAGACGCTGGCCGCGCTGCCGCTTGACGCGGATAACGTCCGCACGGCGCTGCGCGCGCACGCCGCTCCGCGCGGCTCGACCGCCAGCGCGCCGGTTTACCTGCCCACCCAGCGCCGCGCCAGCGTGCCCGATGATGCTGAGGGGCCGGCGCAGGTCGTGCTGGTTCCGACGCGCCCGCAGCGCAAAGCGTCCGTCAGCGGGCGCAGTTTTGAGCTGCCGAACTGGGTCTTGCTGGCGGGCGGGTTGGTGGCGCTGATGGCGTACCTGTATTTTGTACTGCCGGGTACGACGCTGTTCACGTTCATTTTCGTGCTGATCGGCTGGGTGTTTTCGGTCACGCTGCACGAATTCGGTCACGCGGTCGTCGCCTATATCGGCGGCGATCACACCGTGCGGGACAAGGGCTACCTGTCGTTCAACCCGCTGAAATACACACACCCGATGCTGAGCATCGTGCTGCCGCTGGTCTTCCTGGCGATTGGCGGGATCGGGCTGCCGGGCGGCGCGGTGTATATTGAGCGCCACCGCCTGAAAAGCAAGTGGTGGGGCGCGGCAGTCTCGGCGGCGGGACCGGCGGCTAACCTGCTGCTGGCGGTGCTGCTGGCGCTGCCGTTCCTCACCGGGGCGGTGGATGTGCAGGGCGTGGCGACTAACATCCTGTTCGAGCGCCAGAAAGACAGCCTGCTGCGCAGCAACCCGGATATGACCGAGGCCGAACTGCGCGCCGGGCTGGGTATTGAGCCGGTCGGCTTCTGGGATAACCCGACGATCTGGACGGCGGTCGCGTTCCTGATCATGCTGCAATTCACCGCCGTGTTTTTCAACCTGATCCCGATTCCGCCGCTGGACGGCTTCGGCATCATCGAGCCGTATCTCGACCGGCGCACGCGCGAGC
>CAZMNL010000350.1:0-3896 GCA_964567525.1 uncultured Anaerolineaceae bacterium | reverse complement strand
AAGGTGGTGCCGATGTTCTCCTGGCTCTGGAACGCAATCGTGCCGCCCATCAGTTCCACGCACTGTTTGACCAGCGTCAGGCCCAACCCGGTCCCGGAGCGCCGGCCCACGTTCGAGGCGCGCGTGAAGGGACTGAACAACTGCCGCTGCTCCGCCTGGGGAATGCCGATTCCCTCGTCCGAGACGCACAGCACGACGCGATCCCCCTGGCATGTCAGATTGATCTCAATGAAACCGCCCGGCAGCGAATATTTGGCCGCGTTCGATACCAGGTTGGATATGATCAGGCGGAACAGCTTGGGATCGGTCATGACCTCGCACATCTCGGACGTGGTAAAGTCAAAAAAGCGGTCTTCCCCGCTGACGGTGCGCACCTCGTCCACAATACGCTGACCGAAGCTGCTCAGATCAATCGCCTGGGGCCGCACTTCCAGTTTCCCGGTTTCAGACTGGCTCAGCAGCAGCAGGTCTTCGAGCAGGTCCGTCATGCCCCGAACGTGTGTGCGAATCGTGTTCAGGTATTCGTCGCGCTGCTGGGCGGTCAGGCGCTCGTGATAGCGGCGCAGCATATCGCTGTTCATCAGGATCACGGCCAGCGGGTTACGGAATTCGTGCGACACCAGCGAGACAAACCGCGATTTCAACTCGCCCAACTCGATCTCACGCATCAGCGATTTACGCAGCACCTCTTCCGCTTGCCGCCGTTCGGTAATGTCGCGCCCGACGCCCTGATACTCGATGAACTGCCCGTTCTCGTCAGTGATTATACGGTTGGTCCACTGCAACCAGCGATCCTCGCCGGATGCCCGTATCATGCGGTTTTCCAGCACGACGACCGGGTACTCCGGCGTCAGGGCGCGGACCTGCTCCATCATCACGGCGCGGTCGGCTTCATGCACATACGGTAGCAGGCTGTGTCCCACGAGTTCGTGACGCTCCTTGCCAAGAAAACGCGCGCACGCCTGGTTAACAAATGTGAGCGTACCATCCGGCAAAAACCGGCTGATTAACTCGGTCTGGTCCTCAACGATAGCGCGGTAACGTGCTTCACTTTCGCGTAGTTCGGTCGTGCGGTCGGCAACCGCTCGTTCGAGTTCGGCAGCATGGCGCTGTACTGTGTCGTACAACTGCGCATTTTTGATCGCCATCGATGCCTGATTAGCGAATGATTGAAGCTGTTCGGCGTGGTCCTCGTTGTAAAAATTGGCTTCGCCCTTGTCCAGGTTCAAAAAACCGATCACCTGCCCATCCAACACAATCGGCGCGCTGGCAAACGACCGAATCCACTGCGTCTCCGGTTCTGAATACCAGGACTTATATGCATGCACATCGGGAATGACCAGGGATTGCACGCTTTGCGCCTGTGCTTTGAAGTTGGGCACTTGCGCCAACGGCCAATGCAGCGCTTCGATCCAGTCTCCCAGGCCGCGTTCGCTGTAGCCCAGGTGCCCGATCACGCGCACGTGTCCATCCTCGATCAGCATCACGTTGGCGCAGTCATGCGGCAGCACCCGGCCCACCGTCTTCAGAATGCGGTCGATCACGGTGCTAAAATCCAGCGTGCTGTTGAGCATGGCGGCAATGTCGCTCAGCGCGGTGGCGAATTCGTGTTCCTTGCGGCGCGCGATCTCGGCTGCGCGTCGCCCGGTGATATCTTCGCCCGAACTCAGCGTCGCAATGATACCGCCGTTCTCATCGTGTAATGCCGTATTGTGAAAAGCGATCAGGCGGGTGGAACCATCCCGCGTAAGGATATCATTTTCAAAATAATCGGGGGGAGCAATCTCCCCGGCAATGATCTTGAAAAACATTTCCTTGACCTGGTTACGGCTGACAGGTGGTAAAAAGTTTTCGAACCAACTCCGACCAACGATCTCGGCTTCGCTGCAACCCAGGATTTCGCAGCCTTTGCGGTTGATCAACTGCACCGCGCCGGAGGTATCCAACACGAGCAGCATCACACCGGCAATATCGAGGTAGGTCTGCGCGCGGTCACGTTGGGTGCGCAGTTCGATCTCCGCCGCGACTTGTTCGGTCACGTCCAGAAACGTCGCCAGCAGCGAGGTCACGGTCCCGGCATCATCTTTGATCGGTACCAGCTTCCAATCCCAGTAGGTTGTGCGCTTATCATGAGAACGGAGAAAGCTGCATGGAGATGCGTGCTCGACATACGGTTCGCCCGTCTGCAAAACGCGCCTGAAGTGGGGTTTCGCTCTACGCTCTACCGGCAGATCAAAAAAGTGTGTGCCGGGGAATGCGGTAGATGATCGTTGGCTGGCCTGCGCGAAAGCCTGGTTGACGCGCACAAAGTTCAGGTCCTGGTCCAGGATCGCTACCAGAACGTGCATGTTTTCGATGGTCGTTTCCAACCACCGGTAAGCCGTCTGAAGGTCGTTTTCGTTTTTGCGCCGCATCGATTCCATGTCCAGGTTATGCAGCGCATAGGCGATATCGCTGGCTACCTCGTTGAACAGGTCAATCTCGCGCTGATCATCAATGAATGTGGCGTGTATCGATACCGTCAGGATGCCGAACACGCGCTCGCGGTACTGCAAGCGCATCGTCATCGCGCCGCACTCCGCGTAATCGGATGCCAGGGGGCAGCCGCCGCACTCTGTCAACGGCGCGCGAGTCACGACGACGCCGGGACGCGCCAACGCCCGCTGTGCGCAGGGGGGTAAAGTCCCCTGTTTGAAATATTCCCCCAGGGATGAAGATACCTCTTGCGGGCCAGACATCATAAACGACAGTGACCGGTGATCGGCGTCAAGCAGCACGATCCAGGCGTGATTGTAGCCGCGCGTTTCGATCAGAATATCGCAGGCGGGCTGCAACAACTCTTCATGCGTGCGTACCTGGGTGATCAACTGGTTGACATTGCGCACCGCCAGCAGCACGCTGTTGAGGTGCGCCAGCGACTCTTCGGCCTGCTTGCGTGCGGTGATATCCACGTGCGTACCAACCGCGCGCAGCGGTGCGCCCTCGGCATCCCGTGCGACGACCTTACCGCGATCCAGCACCCAGATCCAATCGCCGGACCGGGTACGCAGCCGGTGTTCTGCTTCATAATGGGGAATTTTACCTTGCAGGTGCGCGTTTAACGCCGCCTGCACCTTCGGCGCATCTTCAAGGTGTACGAGGCGTTCCCACACCCTGATATGCTGTTCGACCTCGCCCGGCTCAAAACCGAGCATGGTTTCCCAACGCGGACTGAAGTACGTCTCGCCGGTCTGCACGTTCCAGTCCCACAAACCATCGTTGGTCCCTTCGAGCGCCAGGGCCAGCCGTTTCTCGCTAGACCGCAGCGCCGCCTGCCCGCGCGCGCTATCCGCACGCCGCTGCCGTTCAGCCAGCGCGCGCGTCACTGCCGGCCCCAACCGCGCGAGCCGGTCTGCGAGCAGGTAATCAGCGGCCCCACGCTGCAACCCTTCCACCGCTTGCGCTTCGGCAGCAGGGTCGGCGATCAGGATCACGGGGATATCCGGTTGCGCAGCTTGCACACGTTGCAAGATTGTTTCAGTGTCAGATTGCGGATCGACGATCACGATCAGGATCACGTCCGGGGCGGGGTGCTCCAGCAGGTCCACCCCAGCCACAACAAAACGTACATCAGGCGCAAAACCGGTCCGGCGGAGTTCGTGGATGATCCCCTCGAAATCACCAGCTTTATCATGGACGATTATCACGTTGAGCGGGTTGGTCATCGCTGCACAACCTCCGATGCGGCACCGTAAAATGCGTGCTCTCTTGAATAATGGTTCAAGCGCTATTGTTCAAAATGTATTTATACTGCGACTCTCATTATACTTTAGTTTCCGCTAAAATTGGGGTGTGGCTATTTCACGTTTGAGCCATAATCGATGACTGTTTCACTGAAAATCATTCTTCTCCCTTTC
>CAZMNL010000349.1:431-3906 GCA_964567525.1 uncultured Anaerolineaceae bacterium | reverse complement strand
GGCGGATTTGACCTCTCCCGCGACGATTAAACCGGCGATGGTCGCACAGACCCCGCAGAGCATATACACCAGCACTTTGATCAGGGAGGCATTGATGCCGGCGTAAAAGCTGGCCCGGTCATTGATCCCCACCGACTCAATCAGTAATCCAATAGCGGTACGGCGTACTAACAGGATGATCAACACCAGCATTCCCAGGTAAATAAACACCGGAAACGGGATGCCGAAAATAACGCCGCGCCCAAGAAATGCCAGTGTCTCATTCGTATAGGTAGGGGACTGTCCATCCGTGATCATCTGGGCGATGCCGCGCCCTGAAATCATCAGGATCAACGTGGCAATGATGGGTTGTATATCCAAAAACGCGACCAGGATGCCATTCCACAGGCCGCACAAAGCGCCGACCCCAATGGCGGCCAGGATCACGAAGGCCGGCATATAGTAAAATTCGGTAGCGCCACTTTCGTACCGGTTAATCATCACCGCAGCAGTCGCGGCGCAAATCGCCATCACGGCCCCCACCGACAGATCAACCCCTTTCGTGGCAATCACGAGCGTCATGCCAATCGACAGCAGCAGAATCGGGGCGGCTCCGTCCAGAATGTTGATCAGGCTGCCGATCAAACGGCCATTGACCATTCTGACCGTGAAAAAATTAGGCGAAATCAGGCGGTTGACCAGCAGAATGATGACCAGGGCCATCACCGTCCACAGTGCCCGGTTGTTGTACCACTGGGCGTTAGCCGTGATGATTTTTCGTAAACGGGGAATCACACTTGCACGCATGTTTACCTCTCCGCAATCGCTTGCATAATCATGGTTTCGCTGATTTGATCCCCTTCCAACTCGGCGATTTTTTTGCGATCACGCAAGACCACTATACGATTGCTGTAGTCCACAATTTCCGCCAGCTCTGAGGAAATAACCAGCATGGCTTTACCCTCATGGGCAAGACGCTTAATAATGTTGATGATCTCAGCATGGGCACCTACATCGATTCCACGCGTCGGTTCGTCAAGGATCAGGAGTTCCGGATTGGAGATCAACCAGCGTGCCAGGATCACTTTTTGCTGGTTGCCGCCCGAAAGTTCCTTGACGAGTTTTTCGGTATCCGGGGTGACAATACGCAGGGCGTCGATCATTTCCTGGGCCAATTGTTCCTGCCGCTTATGCGGAATATGGTTAAACCAACCCATCCTGGCTTGAAGCGCCAGAATGATGTTTTCCCGCACGGTCAGGTCGGCGATGATGCCCTCGGCTTTGCGATCTTCCGGGCACAGGCCAAAGCCATGACGGATGGCTTTCTGGGGCGACCCCAGGCGCACTTTCTGGCCTTTCACATACGCCTCGCCGCGCTCGCTTTTTTCAATGCCGAAAATGAGCTTGGCCGCTTCTGTCCGGCCCGACCCCAACAAGCCCGCCAGCCCGACAATCTCGCCCTTTCTGACGGTGAGATCGATGGGTTCGATCATGCCGCGCCGGGCAAACCCCTGAACCTGCAAAAACGTTTCGCCATCGACTTTCCCGTTGGCGGATCGTTTGCCTTGCGACTCGAATTCCTCGGTAAGTTTGCGGCCCAGCATCTCGGCGATCAGTTTCATCCGGGGCAGTTCTTTGGTCTGGTATTCCCCAACTTTCAGCCCGTTACGCAGGACCGTGATCCGATCTGATATTTCGTAAACCTGGTCAAGAAAATGGGTGATCAGCAGGATGCCGATACCGCGTTCTTTGAGCGAACGAATGACGGAAAACACGGTTTCGACTTCGTGCCGATCCAGGCTGGAGGTTGGCTCGTCCAGAATGAGGACTTTGGCGGACAGATCAACTCTGGCGATCTCGCGCGGCGCTGGAGCCGACCGTACCTTCCAGCTCGACGATCTGACAATGCCCTGATGTTTCCTGGGCAAGCCAGGCCGCCGCCAGCCGGCCTTCAAAGACAAAATCGGATGACACCCGCGTCAGGTACAGCGATTCATGGGTGGTCACGTTACGGTCGATGATCACGATGGGGATACCTGCGGCCCGGACCTCTTGAAGCACCTGGGTCCACCCGGTTTCGATGACCGGGGCCAGAATGATCGCGTCGATGCGTTGTTCGATAAAGGATCGAATCGCCGTAATCTGCGCTGCCTGGCTGTTTTCCGCATTGGAAAACAGCAGGTTAATGCCCCGGCGTTCTGCTTCGGCGAGCGTAATTTCAGTGAACGCCGTCCGCCATGCGCTCTCTGACCCAACCTGCGAAAATCCAATCGTGAGTTCTTCGCCTGTGCCATCCTGCGCATACGCGCCAACAGTCACACCGGACATCATGACGCAAAAGCATATGATAAAGAGCAACACTTTAACTTTTCTATGGAGCATCAATCCCTCCTGATTAAACAATACTTTTACCCCCGGCGGGGATGGATAGGTTTTTTGAGATGGCGTTGGCTCCAAGCCCACACCCATTTCAGAATAAACGTTTAAATCGGGCTTGAAAAAGGTTATAAATCTTTAAACTCTAATCATTTGACAAAACAGGGTAGTACTGGGGTATACTATCTTTGTTATTTTGCGGCGCGCATTATCCTTGATGTTCCCCGCCTGTGATGTTTTACAGGCGGGGAATCGCGTTTTATTGGCCCGTTACAGCACTCGCCGGGCGCAGCGCGTAAACCTGCGCGCCGTCCTGCTCGTAGACCAGCAGCAGGTAGTCCGCCTCGGCCACCTGCGCCGCTGCGTATTCGCGCGCCTCATCCAGCGGATCGCGCCAGCGCAACATATCCTCGAACGAGTCCGGATTCCCGAACACCTGCGGCACAATCACGAACTGCACGCCCGCCGCGCGCAGCAATTCGGCATTCTCAGGATCGGTTGGGTTGCGCCAGAAATCACGCAGCGCCGCCTGGGTTTGCTCGATCTCGTCCGTGCCCTGGAAAAACGGCTGCGGGCGGAAATACACCGTGTCGCGCTCGCTGATCACCGGGACCCAGTCGCCCTCGTGCGGGCCGGGATGGTTCAGGACGCGCACGTCCGGCGGGGTATTCTCGCGCAGCCATTCCATCGCCGCGACATCGGCCTCGGACGAAAACGCGCCAAAAAAGTTCACCGGGGTATCTTTGCTCAGTTCCAGCAGCGGGTCAAAGTACGCCACGCCGCCCACGATCAGCGCCAGCACCACCACCGCCAGCGGGATCGCCAGCGCGCGCACCACGCCATCCAGCCGCAGCCGCCCGGCAAGCCACGCCAGCCCGAAGCCGCCCAGGATCGTATACGGGATGATCGGCCCGTGCCACGCCAGACTGAAGGGATAATCATACTTGAGCAGCGGCTCCATCAGGGCCGGGAAGTTTTCTTCCAGCAGGCCCAGCATGGAAAATTCCACAATCCCGGCCAGCCACACCAGCGCCAGCAGCGCCGCCGCTTCGCGCCGCGCAAGCCCGGCCAGCAGCCCGATCAAACTCAGCAGCACGAAGCGGCGGCGCTGCTGGCGCTG
>CAZMNL010000349.1:0-421 GCA_964567525.1 uncultured Anaerolineaceae bacterium | reverse complement strand
TCGAGGAGCTTACCATCGTGCGCCAGTGCGACGATTCCACCACGAACGGCGATTCGATATCCGCGCCGAGCAAATCCCGGATGCTGATCAACCAGGGACCCACGACGACCAGCGCCAACAACGGGATCACGGCCAGGACCATCAGCCACGCGCCGATATTCGGGCGCGGCTTCGCCAGCCACAACAGCAGCAACCAGGGGGCATAGCCGATCATCAGCGCGATGGTGGTATCCGGCTGGCTGAGCGGAACCCCCGCCAGGCATAGCACCGCGAAAAGCACATCCACCCAGCGCTGTACCCGCAAAAACCGCAGCACAAACGCCAGAAACCCTAACGAGAAGGTCAGCGCCAGCACCGCCGTAAAATGCGCATCCATGAACGCGGTCAGTAAGCCGGTCCCGATCAGTGCCGCCAGCAAAAA
>CAZMNL010000348.1:0-3908 GCA_964567525.1 uncultured Anaerolineaceae bacterium | reverse complement strand
GGCCTCACCCCCCGTGATCCCCGTGTATGCTGCGCATACGTTCTCCAGCCGAGCTAGAGAGGGGGGATCAAAGGGGGTGAGGTAAATCCCGGCGGGGGCGCTTAGTCCGCGTCATCGAACAGCGGGTCCGGCTCGAAGGGTTCGCGCGGCGGCCCGTCGTACTGCTGCACATACAGCGGGCCAAGCTGCGCCGCCCACCACGCCTGGTACACCGTGTTGCTGATATCAAACACGAAGCTGGCCCGCGTGCCGCATTCCCGGCAGACCGCGACCAGTTCACTCAAGCCCTGGCCTGCGCGGTTCAGGTGCGCCACCACCGACAGCGGCCCGTCGCAGGTGGGGCAGTAGGCGCGCTCGATGTATTCATGCTGGCAGCTTACATCGTGCGCGACGATGTAGCCCTCGTCTGTGCGCCAGTAGAGCGTGGCCTCGCGCGCCGGGTTCGTGCCTACGTCCTCGCGGGCAGCCAGCGGCGCGCCGTCGCGGGTCGTGCCGGGATCGTGTTTCTTGCGGAATAAACGCATGGGTCCCCCGTATTCGTGCTGTTACGTGTCGTCTGAGGTGTCGTCGTTTACGGCATCGTTCCCGGCGTCGTCCGCGCTATTGTCCGCGCCGTTATCCGCGCCGTTATCCGCGCCGTTATCCGCGCCGGGCGCGTCCGTGTCGGGCGCGTCCGTGACCTCGATCACGCGCGCGCTCAGCACACGCACCAGGTCATCAACCGCGACCTTGACGTTCACGCCGCGCGCCCCGGCATTCACCAGGATTGCGTCGTGAGCTTTGGCGGCGGCGTCCAGGTAAACGCCCCAGCGTTTGTGCTGCAACGCCAGCGCCCCGATGCCGCCGGTTTTGAGTCCGGTGGCGCTTTCCGCGCCGCGCTTGGAGGTCATCGCGGCCTTCTTTTCGCCGATGGCGCGCGCAAAACGTTTCAGGTCCAGTTCGCGGTCGGAGGCGATCATCACCAGCGCGTGCTGCCCGTCCTTCAACTGCACGACCAGCGTTTTATACACCTGCGACGGTTCGAAGCCCATCGCCTGGGCCGCGCCGACGCCATCGGCGATGGACTCGTCGTAGGTGTAGGTTTCGTAAGCGATTTCCTGCGCTTCGAGCAGGCGCATCGCGTTGAGCTTGGGTTTCTCATCGTTTGCCATGTGCGTTTTCATCCCCTGTATGCAGATGTGAAGTCAAACAGCGCGCCTTACAGCACGTCGTAAGCATCCGGCCCGGAAAGCGGCTGTCCCAGGTAGCCGATCACGTTGCCGCGCAGATCGAGCAGGGCGTCGCCGTCGATCATCCAGCGGCGCTCGCCGTTGGTATCGACAATCGTCTGCCCGCGCAGTTCGCCGGAAAAAACCCCTTCGATATCATACAGCCGGGTTCCGGCAAGATACCCCAACGATTCACCTTCGCGGTTGTAAATGCCTCGTGTATCCATGGTGTGTGCTCCCTTCTATCCTCGCTTTAGCGTAACGTCAAACGTGTGATAGTAGGCCGCTGTGCCGCGTACACCACCGGGCCGCCTTGCACCCCTATTATACGCGATTGCGCGCCGGATTGGGGATAGTACGCAGGGAATTGAGCGCGTGTGGGAATGATCCTGATTATAAGGGCGATCAATAACTTCCCTCACGGCGCTAAACGGCATACAATGGGAAACAAACCGAGTTGCGTGTTACCTTTTGAGCGCAGGAGTCCCAAAAAAATCATGAACATCACAGAACGGCAGCAAGACGACATCACTATTTTTATGCTTGAGGGCCGCGTGGACAGCGAAGGCGCGGTCGATCTTGACCTCGCGCTGCAAACCGCGACCGCCGAGGACAAATACAAACTCATCCTCGAAATGGGCGAGGTACGCTACATCAACAGCGCCGGGCTGCGCACCCTGGCCGATATCCTGACCCAGGCGCAGGCCAATGACGGCGATCTGAAGCTCGTCAATCTGAATCCCAAAGTGCAGCGCGTGTTGCAGATCATCGGGTTCGATAAGTTCTTCAACCTGTACGAAACCATCGACAACGCCGTCGCCGCCTTCTGACCGGTTCCGCTGGTGGCCCGGTGCCACACCTCAGGGCAGCCCCCGCCCCGGCGGGGGCCTGCTTGTTTTGACGTTGAAAAGGGGTTCATTCGATTATGGTGCTTCTCGGTGAGTTACGACTGCCTGCCCGGCACGAAAATCTGCGCATCATTTCCCATTTCGTGCATGGCATCGCGCATCGCCTGTCTTTGTCGGAAAAATCCCTGTTCGATATCGAACTGGCGGTTGAAGAAGCCGCCACCAATATCATCAACCACGCCTATCCCGACCCGGAGCATAAGGGCGATATCCTGCTCTACGCCGAGGAACTCGGCGACCTGGTGCAGATCACGCTCACCGACTGGGGCGAGCCGCTCGATCCCGCCGACGTGAAACCGTTCGACATCAACGCCCCGGTCGAAACGCGCATCCGGGGCGGCATGGGCCTGCACTTCATCCACAAGCTGATGGACGCGGTAGAGCGCCGCACCGCCCCGTATACCGGCCAGCCCAACACGCTGAAACTGATCAAGCGCGTAGAGCGCACCAGCGAGCCGCACCAGCCCGCCAACGCCGTGCAGGAACTCAACGCTATGCGCACGGTCAGCGAGGTGATGACTTCCAACATCCAGCTTGACGACCTGCTGAACCTGATCATCAGCAAGCTGGTCACGACGATCAACGCGGATCGCGGCACGCTCTACCTGCTGGACGACGAAACCGGCGAACTCTGGTCGCGCGTGCTGCAAGAGGATGTCGGCCCGCTGACCGAGATCCGCCTGCCGGTTGGTGAGGGCATCGCCGGGTATGTCGCCGAAACCGGGCAGACGCTCAACATCCCCAACGCCTACGACGACCCGCGCTTCAACCCCAGCTTCGACCAGCGCACCGGCTACCATACGCGCTCGATCCTGACCGCGCCAATGCTCAACCCGCAGCAGAAAATCATCGGGGTGGTGCAGCTTCTCAACAAGCACGGCGGGCCGTTCACGTTCAGGGACGAGCGTTTGCTGGCCGCCATGACTTCGCAGGCCGCGATCAGCATCGAAAACGCGCGCCTCTACCAGCAGGAAATCCAGCAGCAGGTGATCAGCCGCGAGCTGGAAACCGCCCGCAATATCCAGGCCAGCTTCCTGCCGGATACGATCCCCCAGTATCCCGGCTGGGACATCGACGCCACCTGGCTGCCGATCCGCAACGTGGCGGGCGATTTCTACGACTTCTACGAACTGGACGACGGGCGCTGGGCCGCCGTGATCGCGGACGTGTCCGGCAAGGGCATTCCGGCGGCGCTGTTCATGGCGCTGAGCGTCACCGTGCTGCGTTTCGGCATGTCGCTGAATCTGCCGCCCGATGTTGTCACCCAGCGCGCCAACGAACTGATCATCTCCGACCAGCGCTCGCGCATGTTCGCCACGACGTTTATCTGCTACATCGCGGCGGATACCGGCGCGGTCGAGTTTGCGTCCGGTGGGCACAACCCGGCCCTGATCTACCGCCACGCGACCCGCACCTGCGAGTATCTCGCGGCGTCCGGCGTGGCGATTGGCATTTTCAAGGGCGCGGAGTTCGAGCACGGCACCACGCGCTTACGTCCCGGCGATATCCTGGTGCTGTATACCGACGGCATCACCGAGGTGATCAACAATGCCGAAGAGGAATTCGGCGAAGAGCGCCTGGAAGCGATCATCGCGCAGAATGCGCACCGTCCCGCCGCCGCGCTGACTGAACTGGTGCTGGCGGCGGTGCGGGACTTTGCCCAGGACCAGGATTTGTTCGACGATGCTACGCTGGTGATCATCAAGCGCCGCGCAGACCCGGCGGCGTAAGGCGTTAGAGGGGGTGAGCAAAAGTTGTCAGGCAAATACTTGACAATTGGGCTGAGGTACTT
>CAZMNL010000347.1:224-3924 GCA_964567525.1 uncultured Anaerolineaceae bacterium | reverse complement strand
ACGGTTGCGATGTAGGGCAGCATTTGCGGAAGCTGCGACGGAATCTCCAGCGAGCCAACGCGGTTCGAGATCGCGTCGAAGAAGCCGAAGATCACCGACGCCGCGCCGGTCCCGATCGGGCCGCCGCCGCCCAGGTAGGGCGTCGCCAGCGCCACGAACCCGCGCCCGGCGGTCATGTTGCTCTGGAAGAACTGCAAGTAGCCCATACTCATGTGGATGCCGCCCAACGCGGACAGCACCCCGCTGAGGCCCAGCGCGAGATACCGCACGCGCGTGACACGGATACCGACCGAGGCCGCCGCTTCGGGGTTTTCCCCGACGGCGCGCAGGTGCATTCCGGTGGGGGTGCGGTACATGAAGTACCACACCACGCCCACCGCAATGAACGCGATCCAGGTCATCACGCTCTGGTTATCGAACACCTTGTAGAAAAACGACACCACCGGGATATCGTTCAGAAAATCCGGCAGGTGAATGAACGGCATACGCATACTGTTCAGGCTGCCCTGGGTGTTGCCCCGGTCGCCGGTGAGTTCGAACATCACCGCGACCGTCGCAGCCTGCCCCAGAAAGTTGATCGCAATGCCGGACAGGATCAGGTTGGCTTTCAGCCGCAGATGGAAGAAGCCCAGCAGCAGCGCCACCAGCGTACCCATCAACACGCCCATTGCCAGCCCCAGCCAGGGGCCGACGGTGGTCGCGGTGGAGGCGCTCCACCAGTCGCGCGCATAGGCGCTGAAGACCACGCCGGTAAACGCGGCGATCAGCATGGTCCCTTCCAGGCCGATGTTAATTACCCCGGCCCGGTCCGAGATCAACGCGCCCAGTGACGGCAGCAGAATCGGCGTCGTCACGCGCAGAATCGAGGCGAGAAACGCGGCGCTGAAGATGCCTTCGAGTACGTTTTGAAACAGTGCGCTATCCACGTGCGCCCTCCCCGATAGTCGTTAACTTGCCCTGGTGATCGTCCATATCCAGATCAACGCTCCCTCGGCGGCGAATGCGGCGGCGGCGGAAGAACGTTACCAGCGCCTCCGCCGTGATCAGCAGGATCACAACGGCCTGGATGATCCGCACGACTTCCGCGCTGACGTTGGCGTCACGCTCCATCACCTGCGCGCCCGTGCGCAGGTAAGCGTACAGCAGGCCGGTGAACGGGGCCACCAGCGGGTTATTACGCGCCAGCAGCGCGACCACCACGCCCTCAAAGCCCAGCGCCAACGAGATATTCAGGATCAGCTTGCGGTGTACGCCCATTGCCAGGTGCGCGCCCGCTAAACCGGCAATCGCCCCGGCAATCGCCATCGCCAGAATGATCGTGCGCTTGGTGTTGACTCCGCCGTAATCCGCGAACTTGATGTTCGCGCCGATCATGCGAATCTCGTAGCCGATAGGCGTGCGCTGGATCAGCAGCCACGTGCCGATCACGATGGCAATCAGCAGGAACACGGCAATCGATATCTGGTCGCCGCCGATGTCGATGATCGGGGCCAGCAGCCCGTTAGACGGAATCCAGTCCGACGCGATATAGCCCGCGTCCGATGGCTTGAGCTGGAAGGTCAGCACCATCTCGTAAAACCGCATTGCAATCGTATTGAGCATCAGGGTCGAAACCAACTCGTTCGCGCCGAGATGCGCCTTCAGCACGCCGGGCAGCAAGCCGTACAGGAAGCCCGCCGTCGCTGCGGCCAGCAGCGCCACCGGGACCAGCACTTCCGGCGGCAGATCGCCGAACGCCAGCCCAATCGCGCCCGAAACCAGCGCGCCCATGTACAACTGACCGTCCGCGCCGAGGCTGAACTGCTCCGCGCGGAAGACAATCGCAAACGCCAGCCCCAGCATGATCAGCGTCAGGGCGTCACGGATCCACGCGACCCAGCGGTTGAGACGGCTCAGCGGTCCCAGTAGGAACGCATCGTAGGCTTTGTTGGTGGCGTGGAACGTTTCTTCCAACCGGGTCGCCGTGCTCAGCGGTTCCGGCTGCACGCGCACGGTATAGAACCCGTCGGCGGGCAGCGCGATCCCTTCGATCACCGCGTCCTGGGTGTTCTTCAGCGACGACGAAAACCGTTCGACCTGTTCTTCAGTCGCGTCGTTGTTCGCGCCGATTTCCGTACCGTCCGGCGCGATCAGGCTCACTTGCAGATCGAGCGGGGTGTTCGCGCGGAAAACATACGCCAGCACCGACACCCGGTCGCCCGCGCGCCCGGCAAAACGGTACTCGGCTTTTCGCAGCGGGTTAGGGGCATCCGGGCTGTTGAAGGTCGCCCCAAACGGATCGTTGTTGTAGGCAAAGTCCACCGGCGGGGACGCATCCGAGAGCAGCGCAAGGGTGAACTCGGCGTTCACGTCGGCAGTCTCGGCGGTCGGCGCGGCCAGGACGGTGTAGAACCCGTCAGCGGGGATGCTATACGCTTCGATCACCGCGTCGGTTTCGGCTTCCAGGTAGCGGCGGAAGGTGCGCATCTGCTCGCGGGAGGCGTCATCCCCCTGCGCGAGCACCTCGCCCGTTTCGCCCAGCAGCGTCAACTGCAAATCCAGCCCGTCGTCCTCGTCATCGACGAACGCCAGCAGCGATACCACGTCGCCCGCGCGCGCGGCAAAACGGTAGCTCGCCTCGCTCAGCGGCTCGTCGGCGCGCGGATCGTTGAACTCCAGTTCGATCTGGTCCTGATAATTGATCGTGGTCAATGGCTCGGCGCTGGAAATCACCTCAACGCGGAACTGCCCCTGAATGAAGCGGTTGGCAGCGTCGAGATTGAAAAACCCGGTCACGAGATAGCCGAACACCAGCGCGACCCCGACCGTCAGGATCACGCGCAGCGCGTCCCAGCGCAGTTCCAGGATCAGCAGTACCACACTCGCCCCGACCAGCACATTGACCATCAGGATCGCCAGGTAATCCGGCGCTTCCTCGATCTTCTCGATCATTTCCGCCGGCGACATGCCGGTCGAGATGTGAAACGTCTTGTAGCTGACCAGCAGCGTCATCAGCACGCCAAAAAAGAGGCTCAACAGCAGCAGAACCGTTTGTTGGCGGGTGAGTTGAAATCTCCGGGTCATAAGTAGCGCTCCATTTCGTCGGGCGACTGCCGTTCAGCGCCAAGCATATACAGCCCCAGCATGTCTTCGGTCAGGTCGGGCGTGTTCGGGAAGACCGCCACGATCTCGCCCTCGTACATCACCATAATACGGTCGGAGAGCTTCATCACTTCCTGCAAGTCCGCCGAGATCAACAGGATCGACAGGCCGTTGGTGCGCTGGTCTACAAGCTGCTGGTGAATGTACTCAATCGCGCCGATATCCACGCCGCGCGTCGGTTGGGCGGCGATCAGCAGGCGCGGGTCGCTGGACAGCTCGCGCGCCAGCACGACCTTCTGCATATTGCCGCCGGAAAGCGACCCAACCGGCAGTTCGCCGCTGGGCGCGAGAATGTTGAATTGTTCGATCATGTTGGCGCTGTTGGCGTTCACCGCGTCCAGGTTCAGCAAACCGGCGCGCGTAAATGGCGGGCGATAGTAGCGGTCCACGATCAGGTTATCGCCAATCGACCCCGTGACCGCGACGCCATTGGTCAGGCGGTCTTCGGGGATGTGCGCCACGCGCGCCTCGCGCACCTTGCGCGGGCCGAACCCCAGCACCGGCGCATTGTCCACAAACGCCGCGCCCGCCGAAGCCGCGCGCAGCCCGGTGAGCACCT
>CAZMNL010000347.1:0-214 GCA_964567525.1 uncultured Anaerolineaceae bacterium | reverse complement strand
GCCCTCCACGCCCGCGATACCCAGGATTTCCGCTTCGTAGGTGTTGAAGGTGGCGTTGTGCAGCAGCGTGCGCCCGTTCTCGTTGACATAGGTCAGGTGTTTGACTTCCAGCACCGGCTGGCCCCGGTTTGCCGGGGGTTTGTCCACCTGCATGAAGACCTCGCGCCCGACCATCATCCGCGCCAGTTCTGCTTCGTTGGTTTCCGCCGTGTTG
>CAZMNL010000346.1:0-3929 GCA_964567525.1 uncultured Anaerolineaceae bacterium | reverse complement strand
GAACTTTCGAAAACGCGGACTCAATTTTGCACGACTACTAACTTGAGAGTACCACCGCCATACCCTGCTCCGGCAGCGTATCAGACCACGCCCCCGCCAGCGGCAGGAAGCAGCGCGCCCCCACTTGTAACGCTTCCGCGCGCTGGGCAGCGGATAGCCGCGCCGTGTCAGGATAAAACGCGGCGGTGCGACCTGCGTCGTCTGTGCGGTGGATGGCGTGCAGGTCCGGCCCGGTGTGCGTGAAGGTGCGCAGCGGCAGATCGCCAATGCCGTGTTCCTGAAACACGCGGTGACTTAACCCGATCATGCGCGGCGTATCCAGCGCGAGCGCCTGCTCGAAGGTTTGCCCGCCCCAGTGCCCCAGGAACACACCGTCGCCCGCGTTCCAGATACCGTGTGCGCCGTAACAGTGCGCGCGTGCGCCCGCCATCATCGAGGCCCAGTAAGCGTAAAGCTGGTCCGCCGGACCGAAGCGGTCCCGGATGCCCTCGTACCAGGGTTCCAGGTTGACGAAAAACGCGCCGGGATGCTCATCCAACGCTTTACGCGGCGCGGACCACAACGCCGCGCGCCGCTGCTCCGAATGCCCGGTCTGCACGCCGAGCGCCGCCAGCAGTTCGGGATTATTGACACAGCGGTCACTGCGATCCGGCGGAATGGGGTGCAGCAGGAACGGGCGTGCCGTGCGCGGCGCGACGTCGGCCAGCACCGCGCTCCAGGCCGCGACTCGCTGCGCGCGCCCCTCAGCAGCAGACTGTGCCAGCTCCCCCGCCCGCAGACTGTGCTGGAGCCGCACCCACAGCGGACGAACGCGCCGCCACACGTCAACCACGCGCGCGCGCACCAGCCAGCCGTACAACCGCGTTTTCATGAACGGCGGCGTAAAACTGCCCGTGCTTTTGTCCGGCAGCAGGCGATCCGCCCCGTTGATCCACAGGTTGCTTTCGCCGGTCAGACAGTAGATCACGTCCAGGTCGTCCAGCGTGTCGATGATCGCACGCCACCAGCGGATCATCGCCTCTGTTCCGATCCAGTCCACCTGGTGGCCCCATGCGCCGTAAACGATGGCGGTGAGGCCCAGTTCATTCATGCGTATGATACGCGCGCGTGCCAGCGCCAGGTAATCGCGGTTGATCGTTCCGTCCAGCGCCCAGGCCGCGCCCGCCAAGCTCGCCGCGTCAGGATGCAGCGGCCCGACTTCCGGCGGGATGCCGACAACAATCTGAGCCGCCGTGAAACCCTGCTCCACGCGGCGCTGAGCCAGTTGCTCGAATGCTTCGGGCGTCAGGCGGCAGCTCAGTCCATACCACCACGTATCCGCCAGGAAGGGTGGTAATGCCTCAGCCGCGCGCAGCATGAAGGACTCCATCCCGAATGTCGTGCCACGCTTGCAGCGCGAGCGAGTCCGGCAGGTCCACGTTGTCGAACGTGATCATTTCGCCCGGCTCAATCGCCTGTTTGACGATTGCATTTTGCAGCAGGCCGACCGGCATATGCGTCACATTGTCGTGGATTTTCACGGCGCTGCCGCGCACGTCGAAACTGCCGATTCCGTTAGGGATCGTGTCGCCGGGCGCAAAGGCTTTTTTGGCAATTGCCGCAAGGCCGGCGGTGGGATGGGTGCTGTTGTTGAGCAAGACCCCGTGCCCGTTCAGCACGCGGCGAACCGTCTTGATGACCTCAAAATGACAGAGATGATAAGGACGCACCAGCACATAATACGGCCCATCGCCGAGCTTGTAGTAACGCAGATAAGGAGCCTGGATATCGTCGTGCGTGCCGACCACAAACACCCCTGGCGGCGCGGATTTTGGCAGGATATAGTCGCTGAGCGGAACACCCAGTTCGGCGGCTTTCTCCGCCAGCCGGATACCGCCTTCTTCCAGCGTGTCGCAAGCATAGCCCAACAGCCCATCCTGCGCGATCTGCGCGCCAAAGCTGTTGGCAACCAACACCTGTTCGGCCTGCACTTTGGTTCCGTCGGTGAACGATGTCACCTGCATCAGGCTGATGCCGTTGCGCTCGGACCAGTAAAGCATATCTTCGCGTGCGGGGGTGTGGTTCAAGAAGCCCTTGACGTTGCCATAGACGACCGGCGTAAAGCCCATATTCAGGGCGTCTTCGCGCAGCGCCGCAATACTGCCCGGCTGATCACCTTCGGCCTCGGTGATGAAGCCCTTCTTCGCCAGCCATGACCCGGTAGTGACGTGCAGTTCGGCGTCCATCGTGACCACCGGCAGCCCGGCATCCATCACCCGCGATAAAACCGCGGTCGCGTGTACCGCGTCTCCGGAGCACTCGATCACCAGCGCCGACGACTCGATCATCTCGTCGATAGAGTTGGTAAGTTGGCCACCATCCACGCTCAAACCGTAGTTGGTTGTGCCGTCAGCAGGCCGCCGAGTCAGCACTTTTGCCAGCACAAAATCGTCGTGTTTTGCCAGCAGATGCGACAAACCCCGCGCCAGAAAACCGCTGCCAATCAAGCTAACGGGCACAGGCTTACCGTCCGGCGCGGGCATTCGCACCGGGACGCCTGTATATTTGTCATCGGTTGTGTATTGATGATCCGACACGTTATCCCTCCAATCTATGGAGTTACCGGAGATAGTCCCGCCCGGATTTTGGTAAGGCTGTTCCCCACGACAACCACCGCCTGTACAACCGTGCCGTTATGCGCCGTATTCGGCGGCTACCTCCTCTATGTGTTCAACCAGGTGTTGAAGATATTTGTCATACGAAAACTCGCTGACCACAACCTCGTGTGCTTTGCGGCCCATTTCGGTCACTGCGTCCGCATTGGCGGGATCGAAAACCCAGCGCAGCGCCTCAACATAGCTTTTCGCCGAGCCATCTACCACCAGGCCGGTGACGCCATCCTCGACATGATCGCGCACGCCTAACGCTTCGTTGGCGATCACCGGCTTGCCCAGGAGCATCGCGTTCAACAGCGTTGCCATACCGGCGTTGCGCTCCAGGTTGGGCACGACCGGCACGACCACCGCGTAAGCCGCGCGCATCAGGCGCACAAATTCGGGATACGGTTCTCCGCCAACGGTGACATTGTCCGGCAGATCGGTGCGGTCGTTCAGGCGCGTGGTTACGAGCCGGAACGGGAGATTGGGCAGCTCGCGCGCCGCCTCGACCAACTGCGTGTAATCGCGCAGGCTGTTACCACCGGCAAAGACAAGATGTTCTACGGGCGGCGGCGGGGCTTTGAGGTCTTCATCCGTGAAGGTCGGAAACCACAGGCAGGTCCGCACTTTATCAGCATTCACCCCCCAGGTTTGGGGAAAAACCGTGATTTCGTCGGTGGACTGCACCAGGTAACGCACTATGGCGCGATCTCCCAACCTGACCATCATGTTTTGGATCGTGCCCTGTAATCCGGCGTCGCGCCGCCACATATCACCGGACATCACCACTGCTGGGCGAAAGCGGCGCGGCAGCAAACCGAAAATCACCGATGCCCACAGATCGGGATGCCAGCGCCCCGAAGTGCTGTTGAGCAGCAGGGCTTTTTCTTTGAACCCGGCGCGTAGCACGGCCCAAAACGCCTTGAATTCCTGCCAATTGGTGTGTTTTTCTGGTGAGATATATGGCAGATCGATAAAGCGGCTGACTTGTTCCCATCGAGAATTATCCAGATTATAGGCGAGCGTGGTTGCAAATTTCGCGGCATGTTTGTTTTCCTGACCCATTTCTGCCCCCCTGCCAACACTTACGATAACAAATTGATACGGCAATTTCACATACTGTAAATTATACAAGCATTGACAAGTCTCACGAAAGCGACAGGGGCCAACCGGAGAATAACAAAAAACGGTACCGTTTCAAAGTATCGTTTCAAAAAGGCAGGGTAACAAAACTAATCGGGTGTGGCTACTTTGCATTTTGGAAGGCTCAAATATGGATCGGGTGCAAATGGT
>CAZMNL010000345.1:0-3950 GCA_964567525.1 uncultured Anaerolineaceae bacterium | reverse complement strand
ACCGGGGTGCCGCCCTCGACCAGCGGCGGCCACTCGCTGTAGTGTACGTTGTCGTCTACGTCGATACCATAATCCGCCAGCAGATCGTCAACGTACTGCGTGATCTCCAATATCTGGCTCTGCGCATTATTGCGGATCGTGATGCCGTAATTCACCTGCGTTCCTGCCGTAACGGACGACGGGCCGAACTTCACCACGCCCACCATCGGGATGATCTCAACCTGGGTGGAAGCGTTCGCCACCACCGGCGCGCCGTCGGTCTTTTGGCCGGTCACGCGCAGCCGCATAGTCAGCACATCATCGACGATGCCCGCCAGCGAAGCAATCGTGTAATCGAACGAGCCGCTCGCCACATTGCGCCCGGCGTCGCCCTCGATCACCGAGAACACCCCCACCTCTTGATAGCCGGTGGGCGTGCTCACGTCTTCCACCAGCAGGTTATAGACGCGCACATTGCTGAGCTGTCCGCTCGTCTCGTTGACAATCTCGTAGTCAAACGGGATCGTATCGCCCAGCACCGCGCTATTCACGCCGTCAACGTCGAACAACACGTTCGGCGTGCTGATCGACAGTTCCGCCGCCGTCTTGATCGTGACGAAGTTGTCCTTTTTGTCCTTGCCGGTCAGCGTCACCACCACCGCGAACGTGTTCGCGGCTGCGTCCGCGCCGTCGATGGTGTAGAGGAACTCGTCCGCACCCGTCTCAAACGCGCCCAGCGAACCGGGGAAAGTCGCCCCGCCGCCATCAAACGGCTCGCCGCACGGGCTGGCGACCGGCGTACCATTACGGTATACGCACCATGTCGCGTTCAGGTCCGTCAGCGTCATCGCGCTGACATTCACCGCCTGGTAAATGAACGTGACCGGCGTACCGATCTCGGCCACCTCAACCACGCTCCCGCCCACCGTCGCGGTGATGGCGGTGTTCAACTGCACGTCGGAGATATCCAGCGTGCGCGTGGTGCGGTCGCTCAGCGTTTCAGACGGCATCGTGCAGTTATAACCGTTGACCTCGAAGATCATTTGCAGCGGGTCAACGTCTTCACCCGTCACGAGATACGTCGCCGCCGTCATCACCGATTCACCGGTGAGAAGCTGGCCCGGCGTGCCCGTCCATTCGACCGGCAAACCGGACGCGACCGGGTATTCAAGGCCGGTATTCGGGTCGCGGCGAATCTGGTCGATCTGCATGCCGCAGATCGGAATCCCGCCGGTATTCTGCACCGTCACCTCGTAGGCGACGTCTTGCCCGCGCAGCACCGTTTCAGTATCCGCAGGATCGGGGCGCGTTACTACTGCCGAGATCGCAATATCGGGGTTAATCACATCCAGCGTGACCTGCGTCTGTGCGTACAGCAGCGTGCCGCCCGCATCGCGGCCCCGCACGCGCACCGTGTTCACCAGCGGGTCGTCGTCATCATCCATAACCTGGTAATCCCACGTCACCAGCACGGACCCGCCGCCCGCCACCGACGACGGCGAAAAAGCGGGCGGTGGCCCGCCGTCCGTCGTCAGCGTTTTGAGCGGCAGCGGCAGCGTTACATAGCCCAGGTTGTCAATCGTTTCCGTGCCCAGGTTGCGCACCGTCAGCCGGTAACGCACCGTCTGCCCGATCTCGATGCCGCCTTCCCAGGGTGTATTGTCGGCGGGATTGAGCGCTTGCAGTTGCGCATCCAGCAGCGAGTCCGCCACGTCTACCGAAGCGACCGCCTTCGCATCCACCGACGACGAAAAACCGGAGGCGTCCGCCGTCACCGTGACGGTGTTTTGCAGCGGGTCCTGGCTGCCCTGCTGGACGGTATGCACCGCCGTCAGCGCCAGTTCGCTCTCCGGCGCAAGAATGCGCTGCTCTGGGGTCAGATATACCGGCCCGGTCAGCGAATCCACCACCCGCAGGTTACGCAGTTCCACCGCGCCGGGGTTCGTCACCCTGATCTCATAAGTGATCACGTCACCCGGCAGCACCACCAGGTCCGAGTCAATCGGCACATCGTCCGAACCGCGCCGAACTCTGATAATTTTTTTGGTGATCTCAATCTCAGGAAGCTGCACCGCGACCGGGTCGCTGGTCACTTTCAAATCGTAATTCACGTCCGACTCGCCGTTCGCCACTTCAGAGACTTCGACCACGCCGGAAATCGTAAAATTCTTGGGCGGCGGATCGCCCGTGACCGGCACATCGGCGATCACACACTCGGCGATCTCGTTTAGCCCCAGTTGGGTCAGCGGGTCCCCGCCGCCGCCCGGTTCCCAATTGCCAATCCCGGTACAGGCCGCCGCGAACTGCGCCGAATACGGATCATCCGTCGTCACCGCGATGTAGAGGATCGTCCCGCGCGTGTTCTGGATACGCAGCTTATAATCCACCGACTGGCCGAACGCCGCCTCAGGTACCACCGGGTCCGTCTGGAACGACAGCAGCTTAATCCCCGGCCCGTAGATACCCAGTTCCTCCGAGTCGAGGTCTTCCACGTCTGGCCCGGAAGCAATTTTGTTCTCTTCCGCTTCCATGTTGACAAAGGTACGGGCGGTCAGATTGCCCCGAATATCGGCGGGCACGATCCAGTCGAACATCGCCCAGGCCGCGTCACCATCACCCAGCAGCTCGCCCGGATGAGCCAGGTCCGGCCAGATGAGCTGCGAGGCTACGTCAACGTGCGTGTAAGTGGGGCCTGACGTTCCGGCAAACACAACTCTCGCCTGAATGTCGTACAGCCGCTCAGAATCCCCCTCGAAACAGGTCGGATTCCCGGTATCGTTCTCGAAGACGCTTAGCCACGTCAGCGTGTCGCCGGTGTTGCGGTACACGTCCGGGTTGGGGTTATGAGACCCCGGAGTCGCATCTCTGGTCTGCACAAAATCAACACCCTCGACCATGCCGTAATTATTACTGGCGTTTTCCCCCGCATCGATCCCATCGAAGGGGGTAAGCAGCAGGTAGGTGTTGACAATCACCTTGCAGCCATTAACCGGATTCTGGCGGGCTACATCGGCGGGCACTTCCGCCGGGGAAGGCTGTGACACATTGTGATTGAGCGGGGCCAGGCCGGTGTCCGGCGTCGAATCCGCCGCCAGCGCGACCTGCACCTGCCCCAAGACTAATGCCGTAATCACCAATAAAGCCCGCATCAGGGGCGCGATTCGTGTTTTCCACATAATGAAAGCTCCTGTCGCCGATAAAACTACTACCATTCAGGATATCATGCTTGCGGGATAATAGGGTACAAAACAGGTTAAATTCGCCGGTTTATTGACAGTTCTTGACATTCGCCATATCCCCTGAGCAGTTGCCCCGCCGCGTGTGCCCAGTGATAGCGCGTTGATCCCAGTGTATACGCACAGCCTGTTACAGTAGCACGATACGCGCTATCGCACAACTTGCGCAGCGCCGCACCTGCACCGGCCCCGGTGGGTGCGTCCAGCACGATTCCGCAGCGTTCCCGCGCGACAAAAACCGCGATCTCGCCCGCTGGCGTGGTCAGAATCGGGCGTCCGGCAGCCAGCGCAAAAAACGCCAGATTAGGCATAAAGTACCGGCTGTTAGGGTTATGCGCGTCCAGCCCGTAATAAACCGCGTCCCCCGCCGCGACCAGCGCCGGAACGTCCGCCAGCGGGACCCACCCCAGCGCGCGTATCCGCTCACAGCGCGCCGCCGCATCCTGGAGCGCGGGCAGCAGCGGCCCGGTCCCCCCCACCACGAACCAGGCGTTCTCGATCTCCGGCACGGCGTCCAGCATGGGCGCGAGCAGCCGGTCAGGGTTCAGGTAGCCCACGTAAACCACCAACAGCGCGTCACCCGGCACGCCCAGCCGCGCCCGCACCGCGCGCCCCTGCGCCGTGAGCGTCTCGCGGTCCGGCAAAGGCTGAGCGTTGTGTACGACCGTCACCCGCGCCCCCATCGCCCGGTAACGCGCCGCCAGCCGTTCCCCCACCGTGATCACGCCGCCCACC
>CAZMNL010000344.1:0-3965 GCA_964567525.1 uncultured Anaerolineaceae bacterium | reverse complement strand
TAACCGTACCGGGCTGATGCACAACAAGTTTTTCGTGATCGATGGCGCGCATGTCTGGACCGGCTCGACCAATATCACGCATAACGGATTCTACAACAATAACAACAGCGCCATGTTGATCCGGTCTTCGCGGCTGGCGAGCCACTACACCAGCGAATTTGAGGAAATGTTCACCGCTAAAAGTTTCGGCAAAACGTCACCGGTCGAAGAAAACATGGTAGTGAACGTGGACGGCACGCCGATTGAAGTGTACTTCGAATCCGAAGGCGAATCGGGACGCCGGTTGTGGCAGTTGATCAACGAGGCGCGGGACGTGCGTTTCATGGCGTTTTCCTTCACCGACAGCCTGACGTGGACAGATGAGCAAGGCCAACACTATTCCGTGATGGACCTGCTCGCCGACCGCGCCGCAGCGGGTGAGATCACGTGGCAGGGCATAATCGAAGCGTCCAGCCGGTCCTACACTGAACCGCTGTTCTGCGTGGACAGCGCGCGTATGCGGCAGGACGGCAACCCGAACATTCTGCACCACAAGGTGTTCATCATTGACGAGTCGATTGTGGTGATGGGGTCGTTCAACTTCTCCAACAGCGCGGCCAACAGCAACGACGAAAACCTGCTGATCATTCACAATCCGTCGATTGCCAAAGCGTACCTGTCCGAGTTTGCGAAACGCTGGCGCGAATCGCAGGCCATGCCCGCCGACGCGTTCGGCTGCTAAACCCACGCCTGCGCAGGATGCGCAGGACTGGCGCTATGACCGACCCCGGTGCTCCCACGCCCACCGATATTTTGCGGAGTCTGCGGCTGCTGCGCAGCACGGACCCGCACGAACGGCAGCGCGGTATCGAGGTGCTCAGCCACATCCAGGACGACCCGCGCGTCCACCAGGTGTTTGAGCACCTCTACCAGAGCGATTCCGATCCGCGCGTGCGTCACGCCGCATGGCAGGCGCTGCACCGCTTCGGACCGTCGATCCCTGCGCCGGGACCGGCTGCCGGGGTTCCCCCTACCCAGGCGGCGAACGCTCCGGCCCCGGTTCCCGCGACGACTGCGCGCCAGTCCGTGCCGCCACCAGCGCAACCCGCCACTACCAGCGAACCGCCGCTTCCGGGTGGAATGTTCGTATTCGACCCGGCAAACCGCGCCTTGATTCGGCGCGCGCTCAGCCAGTCAGAACCGGAACCGGTCAGCGCGCGCGCGCCGCTGGCGGTCGCGGGGGTGCTGTTGGTGCTGGCGATCATCCTGGGGGTGCAGGTGTGGCCTGCGCTGCGGGACTGGTACCGGCTGCATACGTCCGGAATTAGCGTACCGGGCACAATCACCGCACTGGATGCCGAAAGCGGCACGTACCGCGCTACCTACAGCTTTGACACGGCGCACGATGCCGCACCCGTCGCGCATATTGGCACGCAGCGCGTCACGCTTGAGGCATACGAACAGCTCTCCCCCGGCGTGCGCGTCACGGTCACGTACTGGCCCGACGATCCGGCGCTTGCACAGATCGATGCGGGCAATCCCGACCACGAACAACGCGATTGGACGGCAGCGGCGGCGGGGATGGTAACAGCAGCGGCGCTGGGTGCCCTGCTGCAAGGGATCGCGCGCCTGCTGTCCCGCCGCGCCCCTGCGCCGCGCGTGATCGCCGCCCAGGTGCTCGAAGCAGCCGGCACACTGGACACCGACGGTGATTACAAGGTGCGCGTAAAATATCGCTTTAAGTCGCCGGAGAGCCAGCGCACGATCATCGGGCAGAGCCGCCAGATTCGCAACGATCTACGCGCGCAACCACTACCCAAACCGGGCGCGCGCGTCGCGGTACATTATGTCAGCGACGAACGCTACCGGCTGTTGTAGGGCGATAGTTGACGACTCTCCCCGCTTGTTGAGCGTAACAAAATTGCGTAAAGCGCATAGGGCTTTTTCCGCACCAATTTTTTGTGAAATTTTTGTGATAATGGCTGCGAATTAGTTGTCTGGCCGGACAAATTGCGCTATAGTGGTTTCAACTGGTCATGACCAGTTGAAACGCTTAACTATGGCATCATCACCGGTTTATCAACTAGACACGGAGTACGATTGTGATGACAAATGGTAAACGCTATCAAGGCATCGTTGAGCTTTACAACACAGTTGCCGGAACAGGCATCATCAGCATGAGCGATGGACGCGAGATTTCGGTGCGCTATTCCTCGATCCTGGGTGAAGGCGTGCGGCGGTTGGAAAAAGGCGCGCGGGTCTCATTCCAGATTCAAGAATCGCAGCGCGGCGCGTGTGCGGTACGCGTGATGCCGGAATAGCACTATTTGCCCATCGTCAAAGCCGTGTAACTCTCCGCAGTCTGGATTGACCCTCGACTGAGTAGTGTCACCTGGGTTACAATCAAGCCAGTTCGACTCGATTTGATCATTCACGAAGTCTTGCGGGACTTCGTTTGTGTTGTTGGTTGATCTTGAAAGTTGATTCTGAACGGTAATCGCCGCTAACCGGCGAAGATAAAGACCACGGGGTTGCAGACGGAATCACGCACTGTTTGTTGCGTATTGCCGCGCGCCCCTAGAGGAGTTTATGTATATGTCACACGAAGGTAAATTGCGCATCCTGCCCTTAGGCGGGTTGGGCGAAATCGGTAAAAACATGATGCTGATTGACTATGAAGGCAGCGGCATCATCATCGATACCGGGGTCATGTTCCCTGAAAACGACATGCTCGGTATCGACTACATCATCCCCGACTTTCAATATGTCGTGGACGAAATGCAGCGCGGGTTGGTGATTCACGGGATCGTCGTCACACACGGTCACGAGGATCACACCGGCGCGATAGGGCACATCCTGGACTACATCGACGCGCCCGTTTATGGGACTGCGCTCACTGCGGGGCTGCTGGAAGTTAAGCTGCGCCAGTCCGGTCACAAGGATCACCCGCTGCACGTCTTTTCAGCAGGCGATGAACTGGATTTGGGGCCGTTCAAGGTCGAGACGTTCCACGTCTGCCACAGCATCCCGGACGGGGTGGGGCTGGGCATCACGACTCCGGTCGGGCTGCTCGTGCATTCCAGCGACTTTAAGTTCGATCACACGCCGGTGGACGGTTGGCCGCCGGACTTTGCCAAACTCGCGGAGTTCGCCAGGCGCTGCGTGCTGGCGCTGCTGGCTGACAGCACCAACGCCGACCAGGAAGGTTGGACCCCGTCCGAAATGGTGATCAACCAGGCGTTTGACGAGGTGTTCAGCCAGGCGCAGGGGCGGATCATTGTGGCTACGTTCGCCTCGCTGATCTCGCGTATCCAGCAGGTCGCCAATGCCGCGCGCAAACACGGGCGCAAGATGGCCGTGGCGGGCTACAGCATGACCGAATACATCAAGGTCGCCACGCGGCTCGGCTATCTCAAGTTGCCGCCGGATATGATGGTATCCATTGAAGATGCCAATAAGATGCCGCCCGGCAAAGTTGCGATTATGGCGACCGGTACGCAGGGCGAGCCATCCGCCGTGTTGGGACGGCTGGCCTGGGGTCGCCATCGCCAACTGGAAATCCGCCAGGGCGACACGGTGGTGATGTCCGCGCATCCCATCCCCGGTAACGAGGAACTGGTCCACCGCACGATCAACAAGTTGATCCAGCGCGGCGCAAACGTGATCTATCATCCAATTGCAAAAGTTCACGTTTCCGGGCACGCCCGGCGCGAAGAACTCAAACTACTGCATAACCTGATCCGGCCCAAGTTCTTCATCCCGGTACACGGCGAGCTGCGCCACCTGACTCTGCACGCCCTGTTAGCCCAGGAACTCGGCATGAAGCCGGAACACACCGTGGTGGTGGAAAACGGCACGGAAATCCTGCTGACGCCGGACAGCATCGAAATCGGGGAACGTGTGCCGGGCGGTTATGTGTTCGTGGACGGTAAGGGCGTGGGCGATGTTGGCCCAGCGGTGCTGCGCGATCGGGAGGCGCTGCTGCG
>CAZMNL010000343.1:0-3973 GCA_964567525.1 uncultured Anaerolineaceae bacterium | reverse complement strand
CCATCTCGTCCGCCGCCAGTTCCGCCGACATGCCCTCGACCACGCACAGGTTAAGCGCCTGCCGCACGCGGTCGGTCAGTTCGGGATACTCGCGGCGCTCCGGCACGACCACCGCGCGGAACAACCGCCCCTCGAATTCATCTTGCAGCGCCTCTTTGACGCTGGTCGTCACCACGAAATCGTGATCCTGCGCCCAGCAGATCGCCGACGCCAGCCGGATACGAATCTCGTTGCGCAGCAGGTAGCCGTTAACGCGCGCCTTTTCCACAGCGCGGATCGTTTCAAGGTTTAGCGCGCGGTCCAGTACCAGCGTCATCACGTCCGGGATGGTATCTTCGATGTGCTCAACGAGTTCGGCCAGCGCAGCGGGCGAATCGGCGGCCTGCGCATCAAGGATCACCACGTCGGGCCATTCACTCTCATCGACGGCGGCGACATACTCGCGCACCGAGTCGAGCGTGGCGGCGAGGTGTACAACGCGCGTGCGGCGGTCCCAGGCCAGATAACTGTTGATTGCCTGCCGGGAAAAAAAGTCGGTATCCAGTATCAAGACTTTGAGGTTTGTTTTGCCGATCATCTTCCCCCTCCTGGAGGTAGGCTGGCTGCAATAGGAACGATCTCACAACGGGTTGATTTCGAACGCGAGCGGTTTGTAGGGCACGCCGGCGATCGCCGCGCGCAAATGGGCATCATCCGCGAACGGGCCGCCAATCACCTGTCGCGCATCGATCCACAACGTCAGCGGTTCGTCCAGCGGGAACGGGTCCAGCGTCATGCCGCGTAATCCACTGGCGGCAATGTCCAGATCGCCGCGCCGCCCCTTGCCGAGCGGCACATCATCCAACGCCTGTTCATGCACGGGACTCATGCACAGCAGCAGCGAGAGATAATCCCACACTTGCAACAGGCGCAGATTGCACGCCAGCACCTCCGGCTCGACGGCTACCGCGTAAACCGGGTGGCTTTTCAGCGCGTCGATCAGCGTATCCTGCCACACGCGCCGCCGGATCATAAACGCTTCGATGCGCGCACGGTCGTCGGGCGGATCGGCCACGAAGCGCAGCCGCTGCGCGTAGAGCGCGGAACAGTGCAGGCTGGTCAGCAGGCCCGCATAGCGGTGCTGTGTGAAGGTCGATTCGATGCTGCGCTCCCAGATATCGAAATGCTCGTCCAGCGGCATTTCGGTGAAAGTGCGCGGCTGTCCGTCGGCGTTGATGCCTATGTGCTGCTCGTTGGCGAACCACCCGGCATCGTGATTGAAGGCGGCGATCAGCAGGGCCTCGCGCGGGCTGATCGTCATGCCGTTGGAGCCGGCCCAATGGTGCGCGATCTGCCCGACGATCAATGCGTGGGCCGCCTGGTGAATGACCCAGGTCGTATCTCCTTCTTCGCGGCGAATCATGCCGTGCCTCCTGGTATGCTGATAATGCGTATGGTGTGGTTGCAGACGTGCCGCTAGTGTACACCAACTGCGCGGTTTGTTCTATAAGGGGGTGCGTGCAAATAGGGCTGACTCTTTCTAACAAAAAATTTACCGCAGACGCGCTGCAAGCAGCGACGCAGAGAGCGCAGAGGGAGAAAATAAAAAAGAGTTTTTCTCTCTTTCTTCTTCTATCTCAGCGTCCTCTGCGTAACGCTTTAGCGGGCCTTTGCGGTAAGATTCGCATTTGAATGATTCAGCCCTACGCGTAAAATTCGACAAGCAAGAGAGAATGGTGTATACTATACACTGTAGTGGAAAAGGTTGTTCGCAGAACAGGATGTTAAACTCCAGCGCAACTCGATCAACGCGCTGGCTTTTTTATTCCTAAAGCAACTCCGTTCCCACAACACCCAACCAATTTAAGTGGGAAAGGAATATCCCCCATGTCTGAAGAACGTACTACCGGTATCGTGAAGTGGTTCAATGCCCAAAAAGGTTTCGGGTTCATTGAGCGTGAAGGTGCGCCGGATGTATTCGTACATCACAGCGAGATCCAGAGCGACGGTTACCGCGAACTCTCCGAGGGTGAGCGCGTCACTTTCGTCGTCACGCAGGGGCAAAAAGGCCCCCAGGCGAGCCAGGTAAGGCGCGCAAGCGAGTAAGGCTCTCCAACGCCCTGCACATCGTGCAGGGCGCTTTTTTTTACCGTGATCGCGCGCTACCTGGTGAGCGAAAATGTTTTGAGTACAACTGTCAACACAGCCTGATGGCAGGTCGTGACCAGGCGCGTGCGATTATCCATCGCCTCCCCACACACTAAAATCACCGGGCTAATAAGCGAGCCGTTCTACGGTCCAGCAGGTTGCAACCCGTCGGGCGGACAGTATCTCTGGGCGGTCTCTGCACCGGGGAGAGAGCAATTTCCCCGCAGCGGAACAGCGCAGGTTAACGTCCTGTATTCCGCAAGCTGTTAGGAGATAATAAACGATGACAACATTTGAGAGATCGATCCAGATCGCGGCGAAGCCGGAAGACGTATGGACGTGCCTGACCCACCCCAATCTGATCCAGAAATGGTGGACAGCACTACGTGAATATGACTATACCAGCGAAAAACAGTCCGGCGTGGGTATGACGTTTGTGGTCGAAGAAAAAATAGGCATGGGTCCACTGCTCAAGATCAAGTTTAAGGTGAGCAAGTGGGATAAGCCCGAACAAATTGCGTTCGAGATGGTATCAGGCAGCCGCGTAGAAAACTACGAAATCTCGTGGACGCTGGAACCTGCCGAGGGCGGCACGTTGTTTAACTATGTTGAACACCTGAAACTGACCAGCAGCCTTATGGATAAAGTGTGGCGGATGTTGGGCAAGCGATCCGGTATGGCCCACATCGAGACGTATCTGCAAAATCTCAAGGCGCTCGCCGAATCACGCGCCGCAGAGTAAGCAGTGCGTGCTGCGATCTAGCTGCGTTTAAGCCTGACGCAACCGAATCAAAACACCCTAACCGGGTTGGTTGGGGTGTTTGTGTTCTATAGCGGGGGCAGGATTCGAACCTGCGACCTCCGGGTTATGAGCCCGACGAGCTGCCACTGCTCTACCCCGCATCGTGGTGTGTACTATACCATTGGGATAATCCAGCGTCAAGGGTGAGATTATACTTCATCCCGCTATATGTGGCCTAAATGTCCCTATTCAGGGAAAAAACCGGATATTTTCCGGTGGTTTTTGTCGCCAGGCCCGATAGACACCGTGACACAGAATCCGTATACTAAACGCAGGGCAAGGTAGCGACAGGGACTATCTGATGAAATTCAGCGTGACCGAAGTTGAAGCGACGTATACCCCGGACGGTTGGCCGAGACCGTCCAGCGTGCGCTGGCGTGGGGTCACGCTGGACGTGGTGGACGTGGGCCGCCGCTGGCGCGCAGACGATGGCATTCATGTGCTGGTGCGCGTGGACGACGGGCGCGTCTTCGAACTGCACACCAACGGATCGCTGTGGCGCGCGGCGCTGGTCGCGCAGCCGCCCAATTTCGTCTGACTCGCTTGCCGAATCCCGCGCGACCACTTAAGATCGGCGCTTGAGCCTTGACCTGCATCCTGCACACACAACGTCAATACAGGGTCAAGAGGACACGATGAACCGATCTCGTTTGATAATCCTTCTCACAGTGCTGCTGGTGTTCGCCGTCTGGACTCCCGCTGCCGCGCAAGATAATGCCCCGCTCCCCGAAGCATATGCCGGTATGACGGTCGAGGCGCTGGCCGCGCGGGACTACGGCGGCGGCGTGATCACCGTCCATGACACCATGCAGCAGGCCGCCGAATTCACACGCTACCTGATCTCATACCCCAGCGACGACCTGACGATCTACGGGTTTATGAACGTACCGGCAGGGCCGGGACCGTTTCCGGTGATCATCGCGCTGCACGGCTATATCGACCCGGCGCAGTACACCACGCTGGACTACACCACGCGCTACGCCGACGATCTCGCGCGGGCGGGCTACCTGGTGCTGCACCCCAACCTGCGCGGCTATGCGCCAT
>CAZMNL010000342.1:0-3985 GCA_964567525.1 uncultured Anaerolineaceae bacterium | reverse complement strand
TCGTAAGTTTTGGATGGACATCCAAAATCACCAACGGAAAATGTGGCAAAAAAATCCCCGAACAGGTCGAAGTATACGTCTCGATGAGCGGAATATCCAAATTCTAACGCGCCGGGTTTACGGCAAACGATCCGCTGTTTAATCCAACGTGCAGGCAAACACACCGCTGCCACAATGAAATAGGACCATGCATAGCATCATGAAATTAAGCAGGCGCGATCAGGCTGGTATCCTGCCAGAGTCGCGCATATAATTCAGCATGAATACGATTTTGTGGGCAGCACTTCAAGAGAGTAAACGGCTATGCCACAACTTAAAATCGCGTGTCATGCATGGGCGTACAATAATGTATCGCTGGAAGAGGCCGTCGGCACAATTGCCCGATTAGGCTTCCGTTACATTGACCTGGGATCGGGTCCGCATCTGGATGTCGGGCGGGCCGCTGCTTATCCGCAGGCCGAAGCCGAGCGGATATCGTCCCTGCTGCACGAATTCGACCTGGAAATCACCGACCTGTACCTGATGATGCCGCACACCAACGCGCCGGACCCCTCCAAACGCGAGGCGCACCTGACCTTGTTTGAACGGCTGATCCCGTTTGCTGTCGCGCTTGGCACACCAGGGATCACGATCTCGCCGGGCATCATCCACAAGGAAGACGGCGAAGAACACAGCCGCGCACGCGCGATCCCGGCGCTGCTGCGAATGCTTCAGGCGGCGGAAGACACGGAACTGCGCATCGCCTTTGAACCGCACATGGACTCCGTAGCAGAACGCCCCGAACACGCCCTGCTGCTGCTGGAAGCTGTCCCCGGTCTGAGCATCACGCTCGATTACGCTCACTTCGTCACGCAAGGCATCATCCGGCGCGAGATCGAACCGCTGCTGGATCACATCGCGCATGTGCAGATTCGGCAGGCACGGCGTGGAGTGCTGCAAACCACCTTCGAGGACGGCACAATCAACATCGGCCAATTGGTCGAAGACCTCGACGCTGCCGGATATCGCGGCACATTGACGGTCGAATACATGACGACTTTCGGCTGGCACGGGATGCAAAAAGTACGCATCAACCGCGAGATCGTGCGCACGCGCGATATTCTGCGCAGCGCCCGCGCCCGCCTGAAATCGATCCCGCGCCCGCGTTAGCCACCGTTTACCACCCACAGCCACTATCCAATCCCGCACCCGCATAACACCGGGTGCGTTTTTTGCGCCACCATCTGGTTAGTGTTTTCTAACTGATTTGGCCGCTTTTTGTCCTTTTTTTGCCCTTTTTGCTCTCCAATACGCCCCCCTGACTCTGGCACACTATATACAACCTGACGCGCGCGTCGTCTTTCGTTTCCCGGCGAGCACACTGCACCCCGGCCAGGATGCAGAACTCGCCAACACATAGGAGAAATTGAAGATGAAGCGCACCATTGTGACTCTGGCTCTTGTTGTTGTGTTCACGCTGTCGGCTGCCGCCTTTGCGGTGCTACCCGCCCAACATTCGGCCCCCGCCCCGGCAGATGGTCAAACCTTCGCGGCCCTGATCACCTTCGATATGCCGCAGTTGATGAACGAAGAATGCCCCCATCCCGGCGATTCCGGCTGCGGCGGCTGATAAACCCGCAGGAATCATACAGGGCGAGAGTGTCTCGCCCTGTTTTTTGTTGGTAGTGTGAAATGCTATTCTCAAGCAAAAAGGTTAACGTCAGCTAGGCCGCGCGCCTGGCCTGCCGAATTTCGGCGATGTGCGTATCAATCTGATCGATCATGCGCTGCCGCGCTACCGGGTCTTCGATGTGTTCCTCAGCCAGGGTGCGTGCGCGCTCTAATAATAACAGGGCTTGATCGTGTTCCCCCTGCTCCGCCCAGACCAACGCATACGAGAGTCGTGCTAATACAAACAGGTACAGATTGTCCAACTCTTTATATTCCTGGGCCGCCCGCCGCAAATGACGCCGGGCAGCGGACCACTGCCCCAGTTTGCGCTGCGCCTGTCCCCAGAGATGGCGTATCCGCGCCATACCATCCACGTCGGACAACCTGCGGTAAATCACCATCGTGCGCAGCATATCGCGTTTAGCCTGCTCATACTCGCCAGCTTCGAAGCGGTTTACGGCACGCTGGTGCAGGATTTTAGCCTGGGTCCAGGGATTAACGTCATCCTGCGCCGCGATCCTGACCAGATGGTTTAACAGCGCATTACCGTAAACTGCGGAACCGGTTTGGCTGCGGCTGACAGCCGATATCAGCGTGGACATAAGCTGAACAACCAGAAACCAGCGGGGCGATGATTCAGCGCGGTAATAGCACAACGCCTGCTGCCCATACTGGAATGCATCTTCCAAACGCGCATTGCGCCTGCAATAGCGTGCCATTGAATGATAGATGCGCCCAAAGTGATAATAACCGTCCTGTTCGCTGAACTCCGCCAACAGACTGTGAAAATGCGCCACCGCCTCGTCAAACGCCATATCCATGATCTCGACGTTAAACTGCTCCAACTGCACCAGGCGCTTTACCTGCTGGTGTACTGCTTCGCCCCATGCCTCGCGGCTCCAATCCAGGGCGGAAGCGGCCCCGCGTGCTCTCTGTTGCAGCGCGAGGTAGATACCGTGCTTTTGCAGCACCTCGCCTAATAACTCGTTTTCGCCCATATCCCGCGCGATGGAGATCGCAAAGTGCAAAAAGTGATCCCAGGCTTTCAGGCGATAACTCGCCATCCAGTACACGGTGTCAACGCGCGTAATTGCGCGGATTACGCGGGCGCGATGCGGTCCTTTGAGCGCTAAGGCGGCCCGCAGGCGTTCCAGCAAGCGCGGCAGATTTGCGATCAACTCCTCAGGATCATCATCTTGCAGCACAAGCATATGTGCTGCCATATCCTCCAGAGCGCGCATAATTGCGCGCGCGAACTCCTCGTCGGACGGCATCGGGCCATCAGAATCAAAGGGAAAATCGGGATCGTCGGGGGGAAGATCATTATTACCGTTATGCTTGCCGTTGTCAGCCGCCATCGTCGCCTCTCCGTCATGCCAACTATACGAATTGGCTTAAAGCATAGCGCAAAGCGCACACCGGCAACAATATAGGCGGCGGTACAGAAATGCACTTATTCCAGCGTGCCAGAGGTCGGGCGTTCGTCTGGGGGAATCCAGGCTCCCACACGGAATTCGACATTACCGGTGGTGAGCGTATCCCCATTATCCAGCGTAGCGACGGCATACAACGTATGCTCGCCGGGATGCAGCGCCCACCAGTAATCAAACGGGGCCTCGGAGACGGTCGCCAGCAGCTCATCATCAAGCCAGTACGATACCCGCTGCGTATGGGTGGGGGTGGCAATCGTCAGCCGGATACGCTGCTCATCCTCCGGCAGCAGCGGCGTCAGGCGAAATACTGTGTAGGGATCGGGTGACAACAACTGGACCGGAACCGACTCGCCGCCCACGATCTGCGCGCCGATAGGCGGCTGTGGAATCCCCTCGCGCCGCGCCCAGTCCTGCGCTTCGGGCGGCAGCACCAGAAATACGCGCGGCATACGATCTTCCGGCGGCGTGGATTCGTCCGCCAGCAGGCCGGTGCGCCGGTCAATGACAAACGGCTGATACATGGTATCCGGCTCAGCGGGCACAGTGCCCTCAATAAACCACTCCCAAACCGTTTTCGGGCAGTATTCGGTCGGCAGCGCGCCCGATGTAGCGCAGACCTCCGCGCGCACGACACCTTCCGGCACTTCGAACGCTAACTCCGGCTGGCCCAGCAGCACGCGACGCATAAACTCGTTCCAGATCGGCCCAGCCCCGCTGATGCCGCTGACTTCGATCATGGGCGAGTTGTCGGCATTACCCACCCACACGCCCGTAACCAGGTTCGGCGTATACCCCACCGTCCAGTTATCGCGGAAATCGGTGGTCGTGCCCGTCTTGGCGGCGACTGGCCGCCCGATATTAAGCGCACTTCCCGGCCCAAACGACGGGATACGCGCGGCGTT
>CAZMNL010000341.1:0-3999 GCA_964567525.1 uncultured Anaerolineaceae bacterium | reverse complement strand
TGCCGCGCGCACGAAGAACACAAACTCGCCGTGCAGCGGCGTGGCGATCAGCTTGAGTTCGCTTTGATTCAGCCGCACGAAATCGCGCGCGGTCGCCAGCTCAAAGGCGGCGTCACGCTCGCGCCAGTGATCGCCGAAGCTCGCCAGCAGCGTATCGAGTGTTTTGGGCATCGGGCGCGTGCGGCTGAACTTGACGCGGAACCACGCGCCGAGCTTATTACTCTCAACTTCGATATGCACCCCGGCCCCCTGCGTGTAGGCGACCGAGTGCAGCAGCAAGAGCGCCTCTTGCAGCGTTTCCTGGTTGGCGTGCAGCAGCGGGTCAGACTCCATCTGCGGGACCGGGTTAAGCTGCAACTGCACGCCGAGCCACTTGAGCAGCGCGTTAGCGTGAAAGGGCCGGATCGCGCGTTCGGGGATCGGCTCGCCGCTTTTGAAGCGGATCAGGTACGACCACGCCGTGAACAGGTTCAGCACGTTGGCGATCTTGTTGGTGGCGCGTTCCTTCCAGTAGCCGGGCGGCTTGTCCTGCGCTTCTGGCATATCGATCAGCGCAATGCTGGACAGCGCCTCATTGAGCGCCCCGGCGATGCGGTTATAGAGCAGAAATTGCAGGTCAGCCAGAAATTGCCAATCGGGTTCGTGCGCCATGTTACCCCATTCCAAAAACCGTTAATCTCACGTTCGCAGCGCGTTAGTTACACGTTGTACCCGGCGTAAAAACGCGCGAATGCGGAGCCGTCGCCGGGTCCGCATTCGGGGCAGTCGTGATCGTGGTGGCGCGCGGCGCGGTCAGACGCGCTGTTGTTCGCGCACCCACGTAACCGGGATCGGCGTACTCTGCGCGTGGTTCATATGTTTGCGCACGTCGGCGAGCGCCCTGTCGTACATGCTCAGCAGTTCCTCGTCCGGGCCTTTATAGCGCCGCAGGGATTGCAGCGAGCACATGGTACACCCGCGCATTGCCCGGTAACTGTCTGTTTCGCAGGGCAAGCACCCGTTCAGGCGGATCATCATCAGCATGAACGCGAGCACTTCCTCGTGCGTTTCCGGCAGATTCGCCACCCGCTCAACCAGTTGGCCCCACGCCTCGCCCCTGGAATCGCGCAGGTGTGCGATGGCGTAATGCGGAAACATCAGCTCATTTTTTGTATACATCCCACCCCGTCCTTGTTATGCACAAAACGAACGAGCACCGTTAACCTTTATCATAGCACCAATTCGGGTCGCCGTTGAAGATATCCACCCACACAGACGCCCTAACCGGCGAATCGCTGTATTTAGCATAAGGAACGTACCGTTATTATCATAGCGTACTCAGGTCCCAGATGGGGTTATAATCAGGTTTATTCCAGGGTGGAGCCTACTCCGCTTCCGGCGGCGGGCATACGCTGATCGGGTTGGCGTGCGCGGCGGGCATCCACCCGAACCAGAAGTTCGCGTCGTTCGTGCCCGCGTAGTACCACAACTGCCCATCGGACCCTGTGATCACGCGGTAGACTTCCAGCGTCACGCCGTCGGTGACGAGGTAGATACGGCCCGCGTTGGAGTCTGGCTCGGCGCGTAGATCGCTGGGGGCCTGCGCCGCGACAATCGTACACAGCGATCCGGCGCTTATATTCCCCTCAGAGAGCAGCGGCAGATCGCCGCACGCGCTCGACGGTGAGAGCCGCACGTAATCCCCATCCACCCAGCCGGTATACACGTACACGAACCCGGTATCGGTCAGCATCCGCACCGGGTAGCGGTTGTTGGGCAGCAGTTGGCCCGCCACACCAAAGCCCACGCCCGGCCCATAGCGCACATTCAGCGCGCCGGACGTGCTTGGTTCGGCGTAGCATTCGGGCAGGTCGGGCGTGCTGGCGGTTTCGGTGGCGCGGGCGGTGTCTCCGGCGGCGGGTCCCGGCGTGGGTACGCGCAGCGCGGGCGGCAGGCCGGACTCCGGCGCGGGGCAGCCGGTCAGGTCGCGCGCGTGCATGGCGGGCATCCAGCCGATATGCAGCGTGGTGTCGTCGGTGGCGGCGTAATACCAGGTATCACCGTCCGCCCCGATCACCACGCGATACACCGCCAGGGGCGTGCCGCGCTGCACCAGGTACGACCGACTGGACGCCACATCCGGCTCCACGCGCAGATCGCTGAAGTCGCGCGCGGCCTGCACCCGGCACACCGATCCCGGATCGGGATTACTCGCGCTGATCACCGGCACGCGGCGGCACAGGTCCGCCGGTGCGAAGTCCAGCACTTCTTCATCCACCCAGCCGGAATAAATATAGGCGTAGCCGGTATCGGTGCGTAGCAGCACCGGCTGGTAAGCGCCCGGCGCGAGCCGTGCGACCACCGCGAAGCCGCTTCCTGGCCCGGAACGCACGTTCACGGCGATATCGGTCTGCGCGACGGCGAAACACAGCGCCAGTTCGGGCGTGCCGGTGGGAGCGAGAGTCTCGGTGGGCGTCGTGGTCGGCGTGCCGGTGGGAGCCAGAGTCTCGGCGGGCGTCGTGGTCGGCGTGGCGGTGGGAGCCAGAGTCTCGGCGGGCGTCGTGGTCGGCGTGGCGGTGGGAGCCAGAGTCTCGGTCGGCGTGCTGGTGATCATCGCGCTCAGCGCCGGAGGCTCGGTGAGAGTCGGAGTCGGAGTCGCGGTTGGACTCGTGGTCGCGGTCGTGGTCGGAGTCGTGGTTGCGGTGTCCAGAATCGTCAGCGCCGGGGTGCTGCTTGCGGTGGCAGTCGCGCGCGTGGTGGTGACGCGCGTGGCAGTAACGCGCGCAGTCGCGGTATGCGTGGGTGCGGTAGTGTTCGCAGGCGTGACCGACGGAATCGCGGTGCGGGTGGGCGTGCGTGTGCTGTCCGGCGTGCTGGTTGGCACGATGACCGGCGTGATCGCCGTTGCCGTCTGTGTGGGCGGGTCCGGCGTCACCGTGCCGAAGATCACGATCACCGGGGCGCGCGTGGGCGTTTCCGGCGGCGTGATATCGTCCGGCGTGGACGTGATCGCGGCGGTGGGGCTGCTGACCGCGCCCGCGCCGGTGGCAGGACTGCCCGTATCCCCCCTGGAATCGCCGAGCAGCAGCAGCACGAACGCGATCACGCCGCCGAAGGTCAGCAGCCCGACCAGCCCTAATACCAGCATCCCGGCGCGGTAGCTGCGTGAACTGCGCGGTTCGCGCGGCGGTTGGGGCCGCGATACCTGCGACTCCTCCGCCGTCGCTTTCTGCGCCGCTTTCTGCGCCGCTTCCTGCGCCGCTTCCTGCGCCGCTTCCTGCGCCGCTTCCTGCGCCGCTTCCGGCGCGGGTTCCGGCGAGTCGGCGGGCAGCGCCACGACCGGCGGCGGCACGAGGTCCAGCGCGCCGGGAACATTGGCCGCGCGCAGGCTGGCGGTCAGGTCACGCGCCAGCGCGCCCGCCGACTCGTAACGGGCGGCGGGGTCTTTCGCCAGCGCCCTGAGGATCACGGTTTCGACCGGTTCCGGCAGGTTGGGCAGCGACTCACGCGGGGCGGGCGGCGGGTCGTTGACGTGTTTGTACATCAGCGTGAAGGGCGTATCGGACTCGAACGGGGGCCGCCCGACGATCATCTCGTAGAGGATCACGCCCAGCGAATACACGTCTGTGCGGGCGTCCACCGCTTCGCCGCGCCACTGTTCGGGGGCCATATACTGCGGCGTGCCGATCACGGTGCCGGTCTGCGTCAGGCTGTGCGTGGCGGCGAGCATCTTCGCCAGCCCAAAATCCATCAGGTAAAGATTGTCGAGTTCGTCAATCAAGACATTATTGGGTTTCAGGTCGCGGTGGATCACGCCCTGGCTGTGTGCGTAGTCCAGCGCCTCGGCGATCTGGTTGACGTAGCGCGCAGCCTGGGGCAGTGACAGCGCGCCGCGCATCAGGCGTTGATAAAGTGCCTCGCCTTCGATCACGCGCATTACCAGGTAGAACTGGTTGCCCTCGTGCCCGAAGTCATGCACGGGCAGCACGCGCGGGTGCTGCAAGCTGGCGATCACCTGCG
>CAZMNL010000340.1:0-4008 GCA_964567525.1 uncultured Anaerolineaceae bacterium | reverse complement strand
GCCCCGCGTATGCTGCACACACGTCCTCCAGCAAAGAGGAATCCGGTTATAATGCGCCTGAAAGTCCCCCTCTCCATTTCGAATGGAGAGGGGGATTTAGGGGGTGAGGCCAGTTCCCGTGTTTGAAGCGATTACCCTGCGGCCTCACACGCCCCCAAACGTGGCGCGGACCGGCGTTTTGTGTAAACTCTCTACGTGCTTTGATACGCTGATGCCGCACTATAGGAAATTCGCACCTATGCCGCCTGTGCCCAATTCGCACGTGTACCGGCTCGCCGACGCCCGCCCCGACCGCCCGACCGTTGTCGCGGTGGGCGTGTTTGACGGCGTACACCGGGGCCACCAACACCTGATCAAACGCCTGAGCGCGCACGCCCACGCCAACGGCTATGCGCCCGCCGTGCTGACCTTCCACCCCCACCCCGATGTAGTGATGGGCCGGGCGTCCGGTCGCCACTACCTGACCGCACCGGAACGCCGGGCCGCGCTGCTGCACGATCTGGGCGTGGCGTGGGTCATCACGCACCCGTTTAACGACGAAGTGCGGCAGATGCGCGCGGCGCACTTCGTGGACCGGCTGCTGCCGCACCTGCACATGCGTGAACTGTGGGTTGGGCCGGAATTTGCGCTCGGTTATAAACGCGAGGGTAATGTGGACTTTCTGCGCGCCGAGGGACAGCGCAAAGGTTTCTCTGTGGAGGTTATAGAACTCGTCATGAGTGACGGTAACGGTAACATCATCAGCAGCAGCCGCATTCGGGCGGCGTTAGAAGCGGGCGAGATCGACGACGTAACGCGCTGGTTAGGGCGTCCTTACCGGTTGGAAGGCGAGATCGTGCGCGGGGATGGGCGCGGGCGGCATATCGGCTTCCCGACCGCCAATCTCGACGTGTGGGACCAGCAAATGCTGCCCGCCAAAGGCGTCTATGCGGGCTGGGTGCAGCTCAACGGTGAGACGTTCATGGCGGTGGCGAACATCGGCAACCGCCCAACCTTCGACGGCAAGATCGTGACCGTCGAAGCGCACCTGCTGGACTTCAACCGCGACATCTACGGCGCGCACCTGGTCTTTGACCTGGTCGCGCGGCTGCGCCCGGAGATGAAATTCAACGGCATCGACGACCTGATCGCGCAGATTCGGCGCGACGTGGTGACGGGCCGCGCGCTGCTGGAACAGTCCCCGCGCCCGTAGGAACCCACCTCACAACAGCAGCAGCTTGGGCGCGTTGGCCTTCTGGATCGCCTCGTAGATGAACGGCGCGAACAACTGGCCCTCGCGCTGAAGCTGCTCCACCTCGTCCATCGTACACCAGCGCAGCGCCGCGATCTCGTTCGAATCGGGGCGCGGCGTCGTGCTGCGTGCCGTCGCCAGGTAGACGTAATGCAGCCGGTGATTGTGCGCGTACATGCCCAACGAGCGCCCCATCACAATCGACATGCGCAGTTCCTCGTAGAGTTCGCGGCGCAGCGTGTCCTCGCGGTGTACGTCCTGCGCATCGATGCGCCCGCCCGGTAACGACCACTTGCCCGCGTTCGCCGGGTCCGCGTAATGATGCTGCACCAGCAGCACCTCGTTACCGTTACTGTCGCTGCCGCGCTGCACCACCGCGCGCACGGTGGGAGTCTCGCCCAGCACGCGCCGGTAAACCTGCGTGGCGATCCCGCCGGGGTTGACCGGTCCGGGTTCGGCAGGCACGAATCCGAACGACTCGTAGAATCCGCGCGCGGGCGCGGCAGCGGCCTCGTGCGAGGCAAACGTGATCAGCACCACTTCCGCCGGGGGCGCGATGCCGTCCAGCGCGTGCGCCACCAGCGCGCGCCCCACCCCGCGCCGCCGCCAGCGCGCCGCGACCGCCAGCCACGCGATCTCGACCTTGGGCGGGCGCGGCGAGAGCAGCAAACCGCCCATCAGCGGCGTTTTGGGCGGGCCGTTCTGCTCGCGGATACAAAACGCCGTGCCGCGTTCGATGTTCTTTTGCAGCGCATTACGATATCCCGGATCGCTCACCATCGGGCCGAAGTGCGGTTCGACCTCCGCCGCCAGCGCCAGCCACGCCGGGATATCATCGGGATGTGCTTTAACAACGCGCATTGTTTTCCCCTGGAAATAGTGGTCAGTTATTAAGCGATAAGCTGCAAGCAAGGACCAGGATCGGATGCTGCTTGCAGCGGCAGGCGCGGGCGGCCTACGGACAACTGACAACCGACCACTGACGACTCGCTAACCCTTGCCGCGCGGAATACGATATCCTAACCGCCGCAGCGCGTTGTCGTCGCGCCGCCAGTTCTTCAGCACCTTGACCCACAGATCGAGATACACGCGCGTGCCGATAAAACGCTCGATATCCTCGCGCGCCTCGCGGCTGATCGTCTTGAGCATGTCGCCGCCCTTCCCGATCACGATGCCCTTGTGCGACTCGCGCTCGACGTACACCGTCGCGCTGATGTAGGTCATAGTATCGCTGCGGCGCTTGAATTCCTCGATCTGCGTAGCGACCCCGTGCGGGACTTCCTGTTCCAGGTTCAGCAGCACCTTTTCGCGGATCATCTCGGCGACGATATCGCGCACAGCCACGTCGGAAAGCTGGTCAGCGGGATAATAGCGCGGCCCCTCCGGCAGCAGATCGACGATCCGGGCGACCAACTCCGGCACGCCCACGCCGTTCAGCGCGTCCGTGCGGAACGGGATCGCCTGCGGGACCAGCGCGCCGAACTCGCCCGCGCGAGAGTTGCGCTGTGTGTCGTCGTCCAGCAGGTCGATCTTGTTGAGCGTCAGCAGCACGGGCGTCACGTCGCGCGCCGCCGCGATCAGGTCGGCGATGGCGCGATCTTCGGGCTGCGGCTTCTCGCTGACATCCACCACAAACAGGATCGCGTCCGTGTCGCGCAGCGCCTCGACCGCCACATTGACCATAAACTCGCCCAGCGCGGTACGCGGCTCGTGGATGCCGGGCGTGTCGATAAACACAACCTGCACATCCTCGCGCGTCAGGATACCTAACTGGCGCAGGCGCGTGGTCTGCGGCTTGGGGCTGACGATGGCGATCTTCTCGCCCAGAATCGCGTTCATCAGCGTGGACTTGCCCACGTTGGGCCGCCCGATGACGGCAACAAAGCCGCTTTTGTGGCCTTCCGGCAGGTCTTCTTCCGGCGGAATCTGGTCGAGCAGATCATCCGCCCCGTTCAGATCGTGCGGATCGTGTTCCGATTCGTTCATACCAACCTCATTGGGGCACAGCACCCCGGTTTAGGATATCTCACGGATTTTACCGGGCGCGTATTGTAGCACACATCCCGCGCCGCAGCAGATTATGCTGGCGCGCCAATCATCCCCCCCACGCACGCCGATTCCGGTACACGATCCGCGCGGCATGTGGTACACTCCCCGCCATGAACACATCACACGACACCTACCAATCACCGTTTAGCTGGCGCTACGGGTCGGACGCCATGCGCGCGACCTGGAGCGAGACGCGCCGCCGCCAACTCTGGCGGCAGGTGTGGGTTGCGCTGGCGCAGGCCCAGCACGCCGCCGGACTCGTCACTGCCGCGCAGGTGGACGACCTGCGCGCGCACGCGGACGACATCGACCTCGACCGCGCGCTGGCACTCGAACGCGACCTGCGCCATGACGTGATGGCCGAGATACGCACGTATGCCGAGCAATGCACGGTCGGCGGCGGGATCATCCACCTGGGCGCGACCAGCACAGACGTGCTCGACAACGCCGACGTGCTGAGGCTGCGCGAGTCGCTGGCGCGGGTCGAGGGGCGGCTGGTCGCGGTTCTGGCCGCGCTTGCGGCGCAGATCACGCGCTGGGCCGATATGCCCGCGATGGCCTTCACGCACCTGCAACCCGCCGAACCGACCACCACCGGCTACCGGCTGGCGCAGCACGCGCAAGACCTGCTGACCGACCTGGACACACTGCGCGCGCTGGACGTGCGCGGCAAGGGCATCAAGGGCGCGGTGGGTACGTCGGCATCCTACGCGGCGCTGCTGGCGGGC
>CAZMNL010000339.1:0-4016 GCA_964567525.1 uncultured Anaerolineaceae bacterium | reverse complement strand
GGAAGCGCCGGGCGCGCTGAGCGGCGATCCCCCGCTGGCCGGTGATCCGGCGTGTGGGCAGGCGGCGCAGTACGCCGGGGTGTACATGGCCTCGCCCTGGGTGTACGTGGCCGTGAACCGCATCGCGGAGGCGGCGGCGCTGGTGCCGTTTACGATTTACGCGCGCGGCGGCGCGACCTCGCCCGGCGCTGTCGCGCCGACCTCACCCGCGCCTGCATCCGGGATCGAGCAGCCCGATCACCCGTTCGTGCAACTGCTGCGCAACCCTAACCCGCTGATGAGCCGCTTTGAACTGATCGAGGCGACGGTGGGCAGCCTGGAGATTTACGGGAATGCGTACTGGTTCCTGGCGGGCGAACCCGGCGGCACGCCCCAGGAACTCTGGCCGCTGCGCCCGGACCGCGTGCAGATCGTGCCGGATGCGGCGCGCGGCGTGCGCGGCTACGTCTACACGGTGGATGGGCGCGATATCCCGCTGGATGCCGCCGAAGTGGTGCATTTCCGGCGCTGGCACCCCGCCAACGACACCTACGGGCTGAGCGCGCTGGAAGCCGCGCGGCTGGCGGTCGAGTCGGACCGGGCGATGGCGGACTGGAACCGGCGGCACTTCAGCGAGGGCTACGCGGTCCCGGCGGGCATCGTGGCGATCCGCGACCGGGTGAGCGACGCGGACTTTGATCGTATCAAGCGCGAGTGGCGCGCGTCCTACGGCGGGCGCGAGCGCAAAACCGCGTTCGTGCGCGGCACGTCGTTGGAGTGGCACGGCGTGGGACTCAGCCAGAACGACATGGACTTTCTGAACGCGCGGCGCTTCAACCGCGAGGAGATTTTCCAGATTTTCGGGATTCCGGTGGGCATGTTCAGCGAGAACGCGACCGAGGCGAACGCGAAAGTGGGCGAGCGCGTGTTCATCGAGCGCACGCTGTGGCCCAAGCTGGTGCGCATCGCGGAGAAGCTCACGTCCGATCTGCTGCCGTTTTACGGCGCGGGGCTGGTTGGCAGCTTCGAGGACGTGCGCCCGCAGGACCGCGCGACCGCCGTGCAGGAACTCCGCGAGGCGAAGGGCGTGCTGACGGTCGATGAACTCCGCGCGCGGTACTTCGGGCTGGGTCCGGTGGCGGGGACGGACACCGACTCCGGCGGCGCGACACCCGCTCCGGAGACGCGGCCCGCGCCGGTCCGCACGCCGCCGCGCAAGCGGACGAGTCACCGGCGGGGGAAGTAACGGGTCATCGCACGTCGCGCCGGAGTCTGGGGGAGGGACTCCGGCGCGGCATGATTCTTTAGGTCAAAGTATCCGATTAAGGATGCTTCTGATCCTGAACAGCTTCGTTTAATCGCATCTGCCGCGAACCAGTTTGAATCTCAGGAAATCTATAACGAGAAGCCGTCAAATAGTCTGCCTGAATTTCAAACGCCAGCCAGTTTCGTTCGAGATGTTCGCATACGTCGCCGGTTACAACACTGCCGGCAAACGGGTCTAGAACCAGGTCGCCCGGATCAGTTGTGAACTTGACGAAGAATTCGGGCAGCCCGTGCGGGAAACGCGCCGGATGCGGTTTGATGCCGTTTTCCCGGCAAGCTTGAAGATAGCCGCTGTTTGAGTCTGTATTCGCCAGTTCGATCAGGTTGGGCGGGATCGCGCCGCCGTGATCGTTGCTGAAGTTTTCCGAGATATCGTGCCCGGAAGGACGTTTCTTGGCGCGATAACCGTTTTTCAGCAGCGCTTTCATCGATTCGCTGTACGGTTTCAGGACATTGCGGTTGGCTGCTTTTGGAAACGATGTTTTCGACAACCACCAGACGGTATTGACGGCATCCTTGACCCGAATACGTCGCACCGTGACCCATTCCGCCGGAGACGGCAGTTTTGCCGGATTGTACCAGTAAAATTCTTGTGCAAGGTGCAAACCCAACTCTTCCACCAGGGCGATTACGAGTTTGAAATGATAGAGTGATCGCGTTGGCTGACCTTTGGTCCATGTGCCGCCAATATCAATTACGATACTGCCATCGTCCGCGATAACCCGCTTCATTTGTTCAGCAAACGGCAAAAACCACTCCACGTATTCCCGCGCATGAACGTTTCCGTATTCCTTCTTGCGTTTCAGCGCGAAGGGTGGCGAGGTCATCACGAGATTAACCGCGCCATCAGGAATACGTTCCATCAATTTCAGAGAATCACCTAAATACGCTGCACCGAATTGGGTTTCGTAGAATGGCTCTGCCAACCAGTTTTTGAATTCCATCGCAGATATCCTGTTTTTACCGAACAAATGGTCCAAACATTTTAGTTGAGGGTGTATTGCTTGTCAACTAACGGCGTGCATCAAATGTGCGCTGCAAATTCTCCGGCGCGGGATGGTATTGCTCATCTTCGGGCAAATACAGTTGATCGCGCAGTCGGGCTTGCAGGTCTTGTAAGCTGTCCGCTAAACCCAATTGGTCATACTGTTCGGCGTAATCCGGGTTTATAAACACGCGATATGTACCATCAACGAGAATGTACCCCTTGTCATACATGCGGTGACAGGTCGGACAGAGCGCTAAACCGTTGTCGTAGGTATCCGTGCCTCCCTCGGCCACCGGGACAATATGTGCGGCATCCAGAATATAATCGTACTGAAACCCGCAGGTAGCGCAGCGCCCATACGCGGCAATGATGCCCATGCGAAAATTGCTGCTGCGGATATACTGCGCGGCCTTAACCAGACGCTGCCGCCGCTCAGTGACGTTCAATTCAGGCATCCGTTCTGGTTCTTCGTCCTCAGCGACGATCAAAGCCTGTTGAATACCCATATCTTCCTGCTCATCGCGCTGTGCTTCATGCACGATAGAGGGACTCAAATGATGCAAATGTTCAGCTTCCAAAAAATATTCGGCAATTTCATCCAGTCTGAAGATGACGATGGTTTCGCCATTTTGCCGTAACTGAAAGGCGATACCATTGTTAAATCCATGCTGAAGGTGCCATGCCTTCACCTGCAACGATTTTGAATACGCGTACTCTCTATGGACAGCCGGATCGTAGGCCGCAACAACGTAATTCCCGTCGATGACGTAGTAACCAAACAACACTGTTTTTACGCCATCGCTGAAGCGCAAATGATTCCGCGCCCCGGCTCCACGCTGATCACCATCGAAAATCATCTGGGCGTGCATTTCACCTTCGGGACGATGGTGATCGCTCGTCGTACTCGATTGAGGCGTGAGCCTGCGAGCGTAAATGCCCATGTGCAAAGTCTGTGTATCCTCAAAAGTGATCTCTAACGGGTTTGGAAGCACGCCGGAAGGCAGTATCGCTCGCCAGCCCGACGCACTCATCTGCGCAACCAATGCTTCAGCAAACTCTCGATCAAATGACACTGTTTACCTCGAATAGGGTTGATTCGCTCCAATCTTCCAATCATGATAATTCCCGTTGCGTTCTATAGCAAAACTGTACCCCAAATGCGCTACAATAGACTCAACCGAATCGCGTCACGAGGAACGCAGCTATGAGCGTGGGCATCGCACACATCACAGTCGAACAATTCGAGCGCATGATCGCGGGGCCGGAGTACGCCGAGCGCCTGTTTGAGTACATCGGGGGGGAGGTCGTCGAGGTGGTATCGAATCCACGCTCGTCAGCAATCGCCGGGTTGATCCTGGCAGAGATCGTGTTCTTTTTGAAGGGCAAAAACTGGGGCTACGTCACCGGCGCGGACGGCGGCTATAGGGTCGCGGGCGAGCGCTACATCCCCGACGTGGCGTATATCTCGAAGGCGCGGCAGCCGCAGCTCGTCACCGAGGGCTACAACCCCAACCCGCCCGAACTCGCCGTCGAGGTGCTTTCCCCGTCCAACGATCCCGACCTGATGCGCATCAAGACCGCGAACTTCCTCGCCGCCGGAACCACCGTCTGGATCGTGAATCCCGTGACGCAGGGGGTCGAAGTCTACGCGCCGGGGCAGCCGGTCAAACGGCTGGGTACGGATGCCGTGCTGGATGGCGGCGACGTGCTGCCCGGTTTGCAG
>CAZMNL010000338.1:0-4043 GCA_964567525.1 uncultured Anaerolineaceae bacterium | reverse complement strand
ATCACCTGCGAGAGGTCAAAGGGCACGTCCAGGTAATGGTCGCGGAACTCGAAGTTCTGCTCCGGGTCGAGCACTTCCAGCAGCGCCGAGGCCGGATCGCCCCGGAAGTCGCGCCCGAGCTTGTCGATCTCGTCCAGCATGATCACCGGGTTATTGCTCTGGATGCGGCGCAAGGTCTGGATCATGCGGCCCGGCATCGCGCCGATGTAGGTGCGGCGGAAGCCGCGAATCTCGGCTTCGTCGCGCACGCCGCCCAGCGACATCCGCGTGAAGCGGCGGCCCATCGCGCGCGCAATCGATGCGCCGAGTGAGGTTTTACCCACGCCGGGCGGCCCGACAAAGCACAGGATCACGCCCTCGCGCTCACGGCGCACATAGTCGCTGACTTCCTGCTGCGCGATTTCGTCGGCGCGTTCCTGGCGCAGCTTGCGCACCGCCAGGTATTCGAGGATGCGTTCCTTGATGTCTTCCAGGCCGTAGTGGTCTTCGTCCAGCACTTCGCGCGCGTGGGGGATGTCCAGGTTATCCTCGGTGGTGATATCCCAGGGCAGGCTCACCATCCAGTCAAGATAGGTACGGATCACGCCGTATTCGGCGGCGGCGGTGGGCAGCTTGGTCATGCGGTCGAGTTCGCGCCGGGCTTCGCGCGCGGCTTCTTCCGGCATGTTGGCTTCGTCGATCTTGCGCCGGAATTCCTCGATCTCGACGGTTTGCTCGTCACCCTCGCCCAGTTCGCGCTGGATGGCCTTCAACTGCTCGCGCAGGAAGTATTCGCGCTGTGTTTTCTCCATCTCGGACTGCGCTTCGGACTGGATGCGGTGGCCCAGTTCGAGCACTTCGAGTTCTTTGGAGAGGATGTTCATCAGGCGGCGCAGTTTTTCCACTACCGAGTCAATGCGCAGTAGTTCCTGCTGTTCTTCCAGGCCGATACGAATATAGGTCGCCAGCGCGTAGACCAGTTGCAGCGGGTCATCGACATTCAGCGCCACATTGGTCAGCTCGTTGGGGATGCTGGGAACCAGGTCCGCCATGCGCCCAAACTGCTCGACCACGTTACGCATCAGCGCCTCGACTTCGAGCGAGTCTTCGAAGGTTTCCGGCGCGGCCTGCACATGCGCAACCAGGTACGGTTCGGTGCTGGTGTACTCTTCGACCTTCATGCGCGTCATACCCTGCACCAGCAGGCGGATCGTGCCATCCGGCGCGCGGAACAAGCGGTGAATCTGGGCGATGGTCCCGTAGGTGTAGATATCGTCCGGGCCGGGTGTTTCCAGGTCCGGATCGCGCGAAGCGACCAGCCCGACCAGGCGATCCCCGGCGACGACTTCATCGACCAACTTCACCGAGCGCGGCTGCCCGATGGTCAGCGGGATCGTCGTATGCGGATAGACCACCAGCCCGCGCAGCGGCAGGATCGGCAGTTTTTCCGGGAGTTGTTCGCTGTCCGGTTCGTCTGGCGGTGTGTCGTGGGTGATGTTTACTTCGCGTTCGCCAGCCGATTCGCGCGTGGTTTCAATGGTTTGTTCGTCATTCTGATCTGTGCTGCGCGGATCAGGCTGATCCGTGTTTTGCGGATCGTCATGCGTGTTGTTTTCGGAATCTGACATGGACTCTATTCTTCTGTCTGAACGTCAGGGGATTGGTTTTCGTCTTCGTCGTTCACGGTAATGATCGGAATTTTCTGCACCGGGGCGTGCGGCAGTTCGATACGCAGGAAGCCGTCGCGGTAGTTGGCCGAAACGTCATCCGGCGCGACCGACCAGGGCAGGCTGACTTCGGTGCGGAATTCACCGTATGGAATCTCAAGCTGGTGATAAGCACAGTCCTGGCGCGTGACGCGCGCGCGCACGCCGCTGATCATCAACCGCTGTCCTTGCAGGACGACGTTAAAGTCACCGTCGCGCATCCCGGCGATCTCAACAATCACAATCAAATTTCCATCGTGTTCGTAGACATCGGTGGGCGGGGCCCAGACACTCGCGTGGCGTACAATCACCCAGCGTCGCACAACATCCGACGTATCGGCATCGAATTCCGGTTCTGGTTTATCTGTAGGCGGCGTATCCTCTGGCATAATATTCCGATCCTGCTGTTCAAAACGTTTAGGGAGTATGAACTATCTCTTTGCAGATATTACCACACCACGTCAGCAGGCTCAATCAGAGAAACGCTAGAAATCCCGGCGCACGGGGTGGTTGTGGCGTGCCTTACGCGCGATCACCAGTGTGGTGAAGTTGAAGGTCCAGGGCGCGACGCGCCGCAGCACACCGCCGAGCACCTCCGCGAGTTGGCTGGTGCGGTAGTATCCGGCTCCCTGAAACGGCCCGCCCAGGCCCCACAGCGTGAAACTGTGACTGGTCGGGCGCACCAGCAGCGGCGCGAACCCGTTGCGGCGCACGGCCTCGATCAGTTGGTGCTGCGTGTAGGTGCTTTCGTAGAATTCGTCGTCAGTCAGGCGCGACTGGCCCATGACGCGGCGCTTGAGCTGCACCAGCCGCCATACCACGTTCGGGTAGGGGATCGTCAGCACCAGCGTGCCGCCGGAAACCAGCACGCGGTTGGCTTCGATCAGCGCGGGGTCGAGTCCGTGCGCGAAGTGTTCCAGCACGCCGAACGACAGGTAGCCGTGAACCGAGTTGTCCGCGTAGGGCAGCGCGTGCACATCGCCGGCCTGCAAACGCAGCGCCGGGTCATAATCGCGCGCGACGTGTAACGCCTGCTCCGCGTAGTCCATGCCGATCACGTTGAAGCCCATCCCGCGCAGCCGCATGATCACGGTGGCGAGTCCGCAGCCCGCCTCCAGGATGATGCCGTCTTTCGAGAGGTAGTCGGGGTAGACGCCGAGCGTCTCGTAGGTGCGCGCCTGTTCCATCACGTCGAGTTCGACCTCGACGCTGGCCCCGGCCCAGATGTCTTCCCACGCCCGCCGCGTGGTGTTGTAGATGTCGTGTGTTTGGTTTTCGGTCACGATGGGTTTGCCTGTTCGTGTGTGGCTACCAGATGGTTGTCAGGTTAGATGCCTGGATTCTAGAGTCACGGCTGATAATAGGGACATTCAAATGCAAGGCTGTCGCCGCAATGATCCGATCAGGCATATCAGGAATCTCCGCCCAACTCACGCGTTGCATTGTTTCTACGATGTCGATATTTACCGGCATTTCGATTAGAATGCTTGCAGGACTGCGTAGAGCACCGTTTATCACTTGCGGTGATTGTGACCCAATGCGACCTTTTTCACTCAGGTAAACGATTTCGACCAATGATATGGATGAAACACCGACTTGTTGATTGTTTTCGACAGCAGTATCAAAGAACTGTTTGGCGGTTGATGACAAACGTTTATCTCTGCTCAGATACCAGAAGGCAGCGTGAGTATCGGCGATAGCAACGATCATCAGCCAATATCCTCGCGCGGAAAGTTGGACCACATCTCGCGCCTCGCTTCGTCAATGTCTTCTGCTGATAAATCTTCTCCTGCTAAAAGCCCATACAACGATTGTATGTTCTGCTCTGTTGGTGGTTCTTCAACCAGTGTTGCGACAAGCTGGGCAATCAAGTGCGCGCGCTCAGCCCGGGATAGTTGTTTTGCTTGATCAATGACATTTTTGTAGGTTAGCGACTGTTCGCTCATCGCGGTTCCTCGCTGCTGCAATTCCGTTACATGTATTTTACCGCTAAATCGTTCGTGTGGTATGGGTTTCCCCCACCAGCGCCACCAGCCGCGCCATGCGGTGATCGTAGGTGTGGTGCGCGTGGACGTGCGCGCGGCCCGCCTCCGCGATGCGCTGGCGCTCAGCGTCGTGATCCAGGTAATGCGCGACCAACTCCCGCAGATGATCGGGATCGCGGTAAGTGACCAGGTGCTCACCGTCCGTGAACCATTCTGCTACGCCGGGCCGGTCGTCCACGATCTGAAACGTGCCCATGCCGCACGCCTCGAACAGCCGCATATTGCCGCCCCAGCGCATAAAATCGCCGTGCGGGTTGACCGTGATCGTCGCCGCGCGCGTGATCTTGAGCATCTCCACGCCCAGCGCCGGACC
>CAZMNL010000337.1:0-4045 GCA_964567525.1 uncultured Anaerolineaceae bacterium | reverse complement strand
GGCCTGACGCGCGCCTATATCGGGCTGGAAACCGGCGACGATGCGCTGCTGGAGTTCCTCAACAAGCCGGGATCGGTCGCGGACGCGGTGGACGCGGTGCGGGCGCTGCGCGCGGGCGGCGTCTCGGTGGGCGTGATCCTGATGGCGGGCATCGGCGGGGATCGTTACGCGGCGGATCACGTGGCGCACTCGGTCGAAGCGGTGCGCGCGATGGTCCTGGGCGCGGGCGATCAGGTGTATATCTCGAACTACGTCAGCGCGCCGGGCACGGAGTACGACGACCGCGCGGCGGCGGCGGGCATTCGCGCGCTGACCCCGGACGAAACCACCGTGCAGATCAGGGATATGCAGGCGCGTATCCGGGCGGTGGTGGCGGAGACGGTCGTTTCGCCGTATCACGTGGATGGCTTCGCGCTGTAGGGTGGTTGGTGGTGAGTGGTGATTGTAGGGGCGCATGGATCAATACCACGGAGAAAAGTTCGCTGCTGGCCTCACCCCCTGACCTCGCTGTGCTCGGTCTTTCCCCCTCTCCATTTCAAATGGAGAGGGGGTGGCGAGGCGCGCAGCGCCGAGACGGGGGTGAGGCCAATTGGCGCAGTTTATCGTGGAGATAAATTCTTAAACCCATCAACACGCCGCTGTCGGACGCTTTTCACCATACACAAAAAAAGCTGGTCCGGGTGTGCGGACCGGACCAGCGGAGAGAAAAGAGAGTTCCTAGGAGAATCACTGAGTTTGGGTGAGATGCGATGGTTGTTGACAGGTCTTAAACCGTTAAACGTCGTTCCCGTTTCGTTCTTGCGAGAAGTGGTTGTGAGATCGAACCGAGTGCTATGGTGGTTGTCTCTTTTCTCTCCCGTTCACGCTGCCCTGGACAGGTAATGGTGGGTGCGTGAAGTTCAACCAGACAGTTTATTCTGTCTTAATCCTGCCTACAGTATAGAGGCATTTTTAAACAGATGTCAAGCAACCTGTCACCTTGAGTTAACTTTATTGTGACAGAATGAAGACTTCATGAAGGCTTGGTCCTGCGCGGGAACGCCACGCCCAGCAGCACGCACGCCAACAGGCACGCGATCCCAATCCCGGCAGGAATCGCCGGGCGATAGGGACTCTCACCGGACCGCGCATAGGCCGGGTCGAGCGCCTCGCCGGGCCAGTCAAACACGCGCTGCATCTCGCCCCCGCGCGCGGCGATGCGCGTGATCTGCCAGCGCCCGGAGTCGTTCGCCATCAGCATGATCCAGTCCCCATCCGACGACCAGCACGGCGCGCGCGCCGCGAAGCGCTCCGGCGAGAGCCGCTGCAAGCCGCCGCCATCCATGCGCACGCGGTAAATGCCCATCTGCGGCGAGTCGAGCGTGCCCTGCACCGCGATCCACTGGCTGTCCGGCGACCAGGTGAGGTTTCCGACCGACTCAGACGTGGCGAGCACGGGCTGCACGCCGCTGCCATCGGGCCGCATGACGTACAGCCCGGCGAACTGCGCGCCGCGCCACGCCGCAAACGCGATCCAGTCGCCATCCGGCGACCAGGCCACCTGGCGCGGCTGCAAGCCGGCGGCATCCTCGCCGCGCAGCGCGATCCCGGCGTGCTGCGTGCCATCGGACCGGACGCGATACAACGCGGTGTACTCGTCCGCCTGGGCCGTGTAGACGATCCAATCTCCCTCCGGCGACCACGCCGCATCATAGACGAACTGCTGCGGCAGCGAAAGCGGCTCCGTGCGGGTATAGTCGGCGTCCACGCGGAACAGCGCCGCGCGTCCATCGGTGATCGCCACGTAGCTGATCCACGCCCCATCCGGCGACCACGCGGGCACGCCGATGTACGGTTCAGCGCGGCTCAGCCGGTAGGCGCGCCCGGTGGGCAGGTGATAGCGGTAGAGCGTGTAGAGGCCCTGGTCCTGCGCGACGAACGCGATCCAGGTGGCCGGAGGCGGGCCGCTGGGGGGCCGGGCCTGCGCCGTGATCGCGGTGATCGCCAGCGTCAGCGCGCCGAACAGCAGCAAAACCAGCCGGATGAAGGGGCGCATTACTATTCCTCGTAAGCGTGTACAGAGTGATTCTAGCAGAGTATAGCGGCGTTGGCGGATTCGCGCGGGCGGGTATTTCAGGCGGCGTAAGGCTCATGTATAATGGGGGTAATCCTTTGTCGCCCAAGTATTGCTGATGAAAAGACAATCATGACTCAAACACCGACATTGCGCTTTCACGGTTGCATGGCAACCAACATCGAGCAGGCGTATCGCCACCTGGAACACATCTACGACCAACTGATCGTCCCGCTGGGGCTGAGCTTGCTGGAGTGGTACGCACTGCGCGCGCTCTACGAGCAAGACGGCCTGACCGCTTCGCATCTCGCGGCGCAGGTCTGCCGCCACCCGTCCTCCATGACCGCGCTGCTGGACCGCATGGAGGAAAAAGACCTGCTGCGCCGCCAGGTGGACAGCGAAGACCGCCGCAGCGTGCGCGTCTACCTGACTGCTGCCGGGCGCGCGCTGCAAGTCCGCGTGCAGTCGGTCGCCGAACGGCTCGATCACCTGATCGACGACCGGATCACGCCGCAGCAGATGGAGAATTTTCTGTATGTGCTGGGCGTGCTGCAAAACGTCGAACTGACCGGGGAGTCGGCTTCCTGATTCTCATTCCTCAGGGGGGGGGAATGTGGCCCCAGGCCACGCGGGAACGGGGTAATTATCTTTTATGGTGATCGGATTTTGTGCCACCCCCCAGCTCTGCCCCACGCTGTGCAAGGCTGGGGGGATCATCAGCACTTTTTGAATGGCTCAAGTACAGATCGAGTGCAACCCGCGTTTATTTGTAGGGGCGGGTTTCCAAACCCGCCCTGTAGGGGCGTATTGCAATACGTCCCTACGAAAACACACACGATCTACACTTGAGCGTTTTGAATAGCTGCTTACTGTTTCGGCGCTTGCTCGATCAGCAGGAACGCGGGCCGCAGTGGGTCCGCGCCGCCGCGCAGCAGCGCATAGGCCGCCAGCGGGTCGCGCGCGTCGATCAATTCCTGATTAGAGTAGTTCAGGTTCCACAGGAACATCGGCCCGACATACGGCAAATCCTGCCCGATCTCGAAGGCGCGGATGATGTACTGCGCCTGGGTTTCCTGGTCGATCCAGGTCAGATAGGGCGGGTCATCGGGCGGGGGCGCGGGTTGACCGTCGCTGGTGGTGAAACCCTCATACGTGCCCCAGCCGAACTCCGTCGCCCACAACTGCCGCCCGCCGTCGTTGTTCTGCTCCATGATCGCGCGGTAGTCTTCCAGCGTGTTGAGAAAAAACCACGATGGGTGGTTGTTGTAGCCCGGCTCGCCACAGTCGTCCTGACCGCACCAGCGCGCATCGGGCGGGTTGGCTGCGCCGTAAGGATGTATGCCGATGGCGATATTCTGATAGGCCGGGTTCGCCAGCCCTGCCGCGTACATCTGGCGCAGGAACTCGCGGTCATCAATGGCGGTCACACCGTCGTTGATGCCGGTGGGCGCGAGTCCCGCCGTGACCACCGTCACCGTAAAGCCGCCCTCACCCGCGCGCACCCCCCGATAACCCGCGTCAAAGAGCTGCATGTACTGCGCGCCGCCCAACGTCCCGCCGTTCCACTCGCGGCGCAGGTTCGGCTCGTTCCAGATTTCAATCGCGGAGAAGTACGAATTACCGTACAGGTCCACGCGCACCTGGTTCATCAGGTTGGTGATGAAGTTCGCCAGGTCTTCCGGGTTGACGGGCGGGCCGTCCTCATCGCTGGTGGCGCGCGCCCAGTCCGGCGCTTTGGCGATGCTCGCCATCACCTTGAAGCCCTTCTCCGTCGCGCGCTGCGCGTAAATGCGGTACTGGAACAGCGTCTCGCTGAACTGGCCCGGCTGCGGTTCCAGCTTGTCCCAGGAGAACTGGAACTTGACCCAGCCCACATCCAGCCGCCCCGCCAGCCAGAGCATGGTTTCAAAGTCGTCAATGCTCATATCCGGGTTGATCTGGATGCCCATCCGGTCACGCGTGAAGGTGGGCAGCGGCGTGGGCGAGATCGCC
>CAZMNL010000336.1:0-4064 GCA_964567525.1 uncultured Anaerolineaceae bacterium | reverse complement strand
GAGCGCGTGAGCGGTAACTCCGCTCCGTGGGTTCAAATCCCACCCTCTCCGCCAGATTACCACGCGGCAGAGCTTGTGTTATACACACAATCTGCCGCGCGTGTTTTTTGTATCCAGCGAGGGGAAAAACCATGATCATCAGCATCGACTTTGCACGCACACTCTACGATGACAGCGACCCGGTGCATGACTTCGATCACGTGCTGCGCGTGCTGGCGCTGGCCCGCCGCATCGGGGCGGCGGAGGGCGCGAAGATGGCCGTGGTCGAGACGGCGGTGCTGCTGCACGATATTCAGCGCGTGGGCGAAGATCACGCTGCGCATGTGCGCGATCCTCAAGCGGTTGATCACGCGGTGGCGGCGGCGGCGCAGGCCCGCGAGATTCTGCGCGAACAGGGCGCAGATGCCGCGTTCATCGACGCGGTAGCGCACGCCATCGAAGCGCACCGCTTCCGCAACGCCATCGAACCGCAGACGCTCGAAGCAAAAGTCGTGTTTGACGCGGATAAGCTGGACGCTATCGGCGCGATTGGTGTGGCGCGCGCCTATGCGTATGGCGGCATGACGCGCCAGAAACTCTGGGACGAGGTCCCGCCCGATTACCCCGGCGGCAGTGATCACCACACGCCGCACCACGAATACGTCTACAAGCTGCGCCGCATCCAAGACCGCATGACGACCGCCACCGGGCGCGCCATCGCCGCCGAGCGCCACGCCTATATCGCGGCATTCTTCGCGCGACTCGCGCGCGAGGTGCGCGGCGAGGACTGATCGCTCAACGGCTGCTGTGCCGCCCTCCGTATACCTCAAACTAAAACCGGGGCCATGCGTATTTCGGCATGACCCCGGCGTTCCCCCTTTACGTCCCCAAGACCTGGACGTACTTGGTGATAGTGTGCAATTTATTCCTCGTTGATGAGGCGGTGAATCTTCAGCGCCAGGTGCAGATTCAGGCGCACATTGGAATCATCCATATCAAGCTGCAAAATCTCGGTGATGCGGCCCAACCGGTAGACCAGCGTGTTACGGTGAATGTTGAGCAGGTGCGCGGTGCGGGCCATGTTGCCGTTGTTGGCGAAATAGCCGCTCAGCGTCGGCAGCAGGTCGGTGTTATGCTGCGCGTCGTACTCCACCAACGGCGCGAGCCACTGGTCGCAGAACTGCGTCAGCATGTCCGGATCGTTGACGTTCAGCAGCAGCCCGTACAGGCTCACATCGCCGAAGAACGCGACCGGCGTCGTATCCCAGACCTGCGGCGGCAGCGCCAGCGCGCGGTCAGCCTCGCGGAACGAGGTCCGCAGCGCGGTCAGGCCCATCGTCGGGCGTCCCACGCCCGCCGTAACCACGCCGCCCTGTGCAGCGTCGGTGAGCGCTTCGTGCAGCCAGCCGACAAGCTGCTTGAGCCGCTGCGTTTGCTGCGGTTCGTCCAGCGGAAAGAGCATCACGGCGCGGTCCACGTACTGGCCGATGGGCGCGTGAATACGGCGCTGGCGGACTTCAGCTTGCAGCAGTTTGACCATGCGCTCCGGCGAAAATGCGCTCTGCGAGTGCGTGTTGTCAGGAGTCCAATGGAACAATACCACCGCGTACCAGAGGCCCGGTTCGAAGGCGTCCTGGCTGGCGCGCATGGCGAACAGCGCGTCATCGGTGGCCGGGCTGTTGAGCCAGTCAGCGATCCAGTCACGCGAGGGGCGGTGCGCATCGGTTTCGACCGTGATCGCGCGCTGCTGCGAAAGTTCGCGCGTCAGCGGGGCGGCGCATTGCTCCAGCGCGAGCAGATCGAAATCATCCGGGCGATCTCCGGCAGTCAGCGCGGAGACGTAGCCCAACAGCGCACGGTTGACAATCAGCGGGGCGGTAATGCCTGCCGGACTCTCGATCACCTGCCAGTCGTCTTCGTAGAAAGCGCGGTCTTCCAGGTCGAAGCGGCGCACAAAGTCGGCCCCGGCAGCCAGCGCGCGGTGCGCATCCCAGTTATGCCCCTGGGTATGCGGCAATCCCTGGCTGACGACATTACCGTGCCGGTCATGGATCACCACCGGGCGATCCAACATACGCGCTATCTCATTGAGCATGGTGGTCAGCCCGCGACGGCTGATCGCGTGGCGCTGCACGGCTTGTTGTAATTCGCTGACACGGTGCTGAATCTGCGCGTCGCGATCCGAGAGCAGGCGCTGTACGGCGTGCTCGACCTGCGACAGCGTAATGCGATTGGGCAGGACGATCACCGGGAAATTGTGCATCCTGGCGATCTGCTGAGTGCGCGGCGAAAGCGTCCCCTGTACCGCGAGCGCGCTCGCTTCCGTCTGCACAAGGCGCTCGATGACCGTATCCAGCGAGATCGCGTTGGACGCATTCGCCAGGTCGCTCGTGGACACCAGCACAAGCTGGTGATCGCCGAGGTCCCCGAAGATCGGCGGACGGGTGCGCAGGTGCGCGACGCAGTTCACCGGGGTATGCGGATAGCCTGTCAATAGGCGGCTGCCAGTGGGCAGCGCCAGCCTGAGTACGGTTTTGATTTCCGTTTGTTGTGTCACTGTCGCCATAAGATTTGTGATTCCCCCAAACTGGAACCGGTTGCACACTGCCCGACGGTAACGATAGCGTTAACCCCCGGATGCTAAGGATTTTAGAAGCTGCCGACCAGCCTGTCTTCGGGCATCTTTTATGAGATTCTAACGAATGCGACTGTGCAAAATGCACAAAAAACAGTGTAAGGCTTGGGCATATGCCCACAGGTAAGGCGAAATGTGAACGGCTTCACCGGCTTATGCAATTATTAGAGCGCTTTCTAACCAATTGGGCAAATTAGCCAGCGTGGAGGGTGCGTGCAAAACCTGACAGCACCGCTCTGAGCCTCCCCCCCCGGACGCGACCGCAGGTCGCGCGCCCTCTCCACGCTCTGGGTTAGCATTACCCATAAGTCTCAGGGTGCAGGAAAATGAGCGGTGATCGCGCTTAAAGCTAATCGCTATTTTCAGAGGGTGAGGTAAACAGCACCAACAACATTTGGCTGACAGCCTTTGCGCGCATCCAGCGAATGAGGTGGGCTGATTCCCGCGCGACGACGTGTTAAAATACGGGTAGGCTTGTTAGATCAAGGCTAATCGCTGGACTTCAAGGAGAGAAAACCATGCCGGTACGGGTATTGTTTGTTTGCCTGGGGAATATCTGCCGTTCGCCGATGGCGGAGGGTGTCTTTCAACACCTGGTCAACGAGGCCGGGTTAGGCGACGAGATTATCGTCGATTCGGCGGGCACGGGAAGCTGGCACGTCGGTGAGCAGGCCCATCGAGGCACGCGCGCCGTGCTGCAAAAACACGGCATCCCCTACAACGGGCGCGCGCGCCAGCTCACGCCGGAGGACTTCGACCAGTTCGACTACATCCTGGCGATGGACAATTCCAACCTGAGCAACATCCGGCGTATGCTGCCGGACGATAGCGACGCGGTGGTAATGCGCTTCCTGGATGTGGACGACGATGTGGACGAAAAAGAGGTCCCTGATCCGTATTATGACGGGCGCTTCGAATACGTTTACGCGCTGGTCGAGCGCGGCGCACAGGCATTGCTGGCGCGCATCCGCGAGGAACAGGGATTGTAACGATGACCCTACCCCCAAAACTCGCGGCGAAACTGGCGGACGTGCTCGGCGCGCCGGTCGGGGATGCGCGCACGCTGTCCGGCGGCGACATCAATCAGGCGGCAGTCTTCAGCGCCGGGGAGTCGCGCTACTTCGTCAAGTGGAATACCAGCGCCCCGCCGGAGATGTTCCCGACCGAGGCGCACGGGCTGCGGTTGCTGGCCGAACCGGACATGATGCGCGTGCCGGACGTGATCGCGCAGGGGGACGCTGAGGACGGCGCGCCTGCATTCCTGGTGCTGGAATATATCGACACCGGGCGGCCGCGCGGCGACGCGGAGGCCGTGCTGGCGCGCTTCGGCATCGGCCATCTGTTCGGCAGCGTGGTCACCATGGACGACGCGCCGGCCAAGCCCGATCCGGCCCCGCTGCGCCTGGCGCTCTCGCGGCTCGGCTGCGAGCGCGCCTGGATGCTGGGCGAC
>CAZMNL010000335.1:0-4078 GCA_964567525.1 uncultured Anaerolineaceae bacterium | reverse complement strand
CACCGCTGGCGCGGATGACGCGCTGGCACAGGTCGGTCAGGTTTGGGCGGGAAAGCCAACCAGCCGGTTCGTAGGCTGTGATCAGGTCCTGCCACTGCATCATCATATCCAGAACGGCGGTTACTTTCGGAACAGCCAGCGTCATGTGGGATTGTTCCGTATACAGCGTGAGCGCCCCAACCGTGTGCATCCCCAGGCGTAACGGGAAACTGGCGATGGCGTACAATCCCGATGCGTTTCGCTCGCGCAGGGGAATCTGCGCATCGTCATACCCATCACGATTTGCGATGACCGGACGCCCGCCAACCACCGCCGCATAGGTCACGGGCAGGCTTTGCGGTGCATAAGCCGGTCCCGCGCACGAGTTCCAGTACGCATTGACCAGTTCTGACAGCGTTACCAGCCGTTTAGACTCCGCGTGCCAATCGGTGATCACCACGCGCTGCACCTGCAACACGTGGCTTAACTGGCGCGTGATGCGTTCCACGATGTCGCCAAAGTCGAGCGTAGACGTAACCGCTGAACTCGCATCCAACAACGTGCTGAGTTCAGTGACCCGGCGGCGTGTTTGTTCGAACAGGCGCGTATTTTCGATGGTGATCGCGGTGGAGAGCGCCATGCTTTCGAGCATGGCGAGGTCTTGCTCGTCAAAGTGTCCCGCCGTTTTGTTCAGCACCTCGACCACCCCGATAACCTCGTCAAAGGCGATCAGCGGGACGATCAACACGGACTCCGGCGCGGGACCGGCGAGCAGGTCGTATTCTGTGTATTGCGGATCATCCACTGTGAAGTGCGTGATAAGCTGCGATTGCGCGGTTTCCACTACACGCCCAATGATCCCCTGACCCTGCATGACATACCGCCGGTACGCGCTCTCGGCATGAGGCCCCACCGCCGCCGCCGGGATCAGCAGCGCCAGGTTTTCCGCGTCACGCAGAAACAGTGCGCCGGACACGCCCTGCACAATTTGCAGCGCAGCTTCCAGCGTGATCTGGATCACGTCCTCGAAGGAACTAGCGGACGAAATCGCGTTGGCAGCCCGGTTGATGGCTTGCAGCCGTTGGGTCTGGACTCGCAGCGCATACTCGTTGCGCTGCAATTCGGAAAGGTCATTAACGATAATGATGCTAAGCGGCTGCGAACCATCCGGGGCAGGCGCTTTCATGCGTGACAAAAACACCGGCAGCGTTTGGCCTTCGCGGGTGTGCAAAACGTGAGAGAATGAGGGCGCATCGCCTGGATGAGGCTTAAGCAGCCGGTCGATAGGCTGCCCGTAAAGTGTTCCGCGTGTGTGCCCGGTTATTGCCAGCAGGCGGTTATTGACATACGTGATTCGAGCTTCTTCATCCAGTACGATCAAACCCTCGCTCATGGCATCGAGTACCAGTTGGCGGAAGTTCTGTTCAGCGCGCATCTGCGCCTCGTGCCGGGCCAGGTCCGAGAACAGACGTGCATTGTCGATAATCATCGCTGACTGGCTGCTCAATGAATTAAGCATCTGCTGTATGTGTCGGGATCGTATAAAATGCTCATCGTCGGTTGCCAGGACCATGACGCCGACCGGCTGCCCGCCGGTCAGCAGCGGCAGCGCGCTGATATACAGTAAGTCAAAAGCGGCGAAAAGCTGTTGTAAGGCGGCTCCGCCCGGCATGGTCTTGAGAGCGTCTAGCGGTACATTCACGAGCACGCGGCGTTCTTGGCCCACCCCGGTCAAGAGGTTGCTGTCCCGGTCCAATGGTAAGCGCATATCGGGGTAGAACTCCCGCAACAGCGGCAGGAATAGCTTAACCTCATCAGGACTGCGATCAAGGGCGATAGCCTGATGCGCGAGCGCCTGTTGATCGTCGTCCACAGCCAGCAACCACACCATGTTTACGGGCAGTACGGTCAGGGCCGTGCGCGCCATGCCTTCCAATAAACGGGCCTGGTTCGTTGTGCTGGCCTGACTTATGCGCACAAAGTATTGAATGCGCAGCAGCACATCGTCAACGTCAACCGGCTCCGTGATGTAGCCTGCGGCCCCGGCGAGCAGCGCTTCTGTGCGGGCTTCCGCTGGTTCGCGCGCCGAAAGGATAATCACCGGGATATTCGCTGTCACCGGATTCAAGCGCAGGTAGTGGCAGGTTTCGATTTCTTGCATCGCCACATCCAGCAGGATTACATCCGGGCGCAGTTCTTCAGCGAGCGCCAATGCGTGCGGGCATTCGCTGGTAAAGGCTGTTTCATACCCGGCACGTTGCAATGTTTCCGACCAGAAAGCGATTCTTTTCAGCAGGTGGTCAACAATCAAAATTCTGGGAGTCATGGTTATATCGCTATAAGTTGCCCAGGTGCATCGAAGCCCAGGCCGTTTCCCGAAAGATAACGGGACACTACGTTGTATCCCGCGTTGGTATTATAGTTTATTTTGGCGTTGCGCATGTGAAAAATTTGTGTACGATTAGCGATGTAACGCTGTGTAGTTTCATCCCCACAAAACCAACCAGCAGGTCAGCGCGAGTGTCGCCGCCACCATTGCGCCGGTTTGTAACTGTCCGCTGAGATCAAGCGCGGCTGAGCCGCGCATATCGCGCGCCGACCGCAAGAATACAATCAATGGTGATGCGGCCAGCACCAGCCCGACGACGCCCGGTGGAATCAAGCGCTGGGTCACCGCCAACAGCAGGCACGCGCCCGCAGCCAGCAGCGCGGCGATCATGGTGTAACGTGTCCCGTGCTGCCCAAGCAAACTGGCCGTGTTGCGCAGTGCGGCTGCGCGGTCGAGGTCATAGTCGCGGAGCTGGTTGTACAACTGCCCGTAAGCCGAGATCAGGCTGACGCCAGCAATCACGGGCCACAACGCGGTGAGCGCGCGCGCATAAGCCAGGTATCCGGCCAGCAGCAGCAGCGCGCTGAGCATCAGCACATGCGCGAGCACGTCCACCACCGGCAGCGCTTTCAGGCGCACCGGACGCCATGAGTACAGCCAGCCCAAAAGCAGGCCCAGACCGCCCGCTGCCAGCACGCGCACATTGACCAGCGCAAACCCGGTGAGGCTCCCCGCAGCAATACCCCAGGCCAGCCACCAACCCGCGCGCCGGGACAGCTTTCCGGCGGCGATCATATTGCGCGCCCGGCGCTGCGAGTCGCGGGCATCGTCGGGCGCATCTTCGATATCGTTCACGACGAATGCAAACGCCACCGCGAGCACATTGGACACAATGACCGCCATCACGCGCCCATCCAGCGCGGCCCCGGTGTGATGGACTGCGATCACGACACCGAGCAGGGTCGCGGGCAGGGTGAACGCGACATGCTCATCCCAGCGGGTCAGGCGCAGCAGGTAATTGATCGGTATGGAGCGCTTTCTCAGGCTGGCGTTGGGCATGGCGGCATCCGGTGACGTGGTGCAGAGACAGCAAGACTCAATTATGCCAGCATTGGCATATTCACCCAGGTAGTATATAATCAAACTACTAGTTTGAATCCGAAACACTAAAGAGGGATTATGGACCTGCTGCACGATTTGAATGCGATAGGTTTCACTGAATACGAAGCAAAAGTTTACCTGGCGCTGCTTAAGGATCATCCGGCGACGGGCTACCAATTGAGCAAGCAGGCCGGTATTCCACGCTCAATGGTTTACGAGGCATTGGGGCGGCTGGATGCACGTGGGGCCGTGCTGAAAACCGAAGAACCTAAAGCGACGTTATACCGTCCGATGCCGCCCGACGCGCTGCTTGACCGGCTCAGCGACCAGCACGAACGGCGGATCACCACGCTGCGCCAGAGCCTCAACACGCATTATTACGCGCAAGATGAGGGGCATCTCTGGAACCTGGCGGGCGAAGACACCATTGTGAGCTATGCGCGTGAAATGATCGTGCAGGCGCAAAACGAGGCCATGCTGGTCTTGACCGACAACAACCTCGACCGGCTGCGCCCGGCGATTCATGACGCGCACGCGCGCGGCGTGGTGGTAGGCGCGCTCCTGACCGGCGAAGGTGCTTTACAGGTCGGGCAGGTGGCGCACCACCCGCCGCGCGAAAGCCAGTTGCACAAGCTGGCGGGCAGCCTGGTGGTGGTGGTCGATGAGCAG
>CAZMNL010000334.1:0-4088 GCA_964567525.1 uncultured Anaerolineaceae bacterium | reverse complement strand
TGATCTCTGTGATCTCTGTGGTGAAAAAATTCTGCCCCTAATCTGGAATGCACCCTGATCGCGGTGAGTATTTGAGTCACAAAGTCATACCCGCTATACTAAAATCAAAATTGAGACATTATTGAGGATTGAATAATGAGGAGGGTTGAATGCGAAATCAACAGCGTTCTTCCTCGCGTGGTCGTATCCGATCGCACACCCTGGACCGCCAGCCCTTTAATGCTATTGCTTTGCGCTATATCCTGAAACAGCGCGGTGTGTTACTGGTCGCAACAGGTTTAGCTGCGTTTTTGTGGATATTTCACGCGGTCATCGATTCGATCTTTTTCGCTCACCGTCCCCTGCTGGATATGTTACTGCTATCCGTTGAACCGCATCAGGTGACCGCGCGGCTGTTGATGCTGGCCGTGTTTTGGGGATTTGGTCTGTTCACCGTCGTGCTGCTGGCACGCTGCGGGATGGCATTTGAAGCAGCCCAGGCTTTCTGCCAGCGCAATCGTACAATGCTGTCCGCGTTCCCTGACCTGCTGTTTGTACTCAACCGCGACGGCGTGATCCTTGACTACGAAGCGCATGGTTTGACCACGCGCCTGGTGGTTCCGTCGGAAGACGTGATCGGCAGCCGGTTGGAAGATGTGGTTGAACCGGATACCGCCACCCGCGTCCTGAAAGCCATCCACATCGCGCTGGATACCGGGGAGGCTCAACAGCTTGAGTACGCGATCACCTTCAACGACGGCGCGCGCTGGTATGAGGCGCGCGTGGTTGCCAGCGGGCCGGAGGAAGTCCTGTTTGTCAACCGCGACATCACCGCGCAGAAACACACCCAGGCCGCGCTCGCAGACGAGGCACACGTCAACGCGCATTTTGCCGCACTGTCGCAGGCGCTGCTGGATACGCACGACCTGGAGAATATCGCCGAACTGGTATTGGAAAAGGCCCAGAACCTGACCGGCAGCCAGTTCGGTTACGTGGGCTACATCGACCCGCAAACCGGCTATCTTGTCAGCCCGACCCTGACTCGCGGTATTTGGGACCAGTGCCAGGTGCCGGATAAAAGCATCGTCTTTAAAACTTTCGGCGGGCTGTGGGGGTGGGTGCTGGAAAACCAGCAAGCCATGTATACCAACCATCCTTCGGGCGATCCCCGGTCCTCCGGCACGCCGTTCGGGCATGTTCCGATTGAGCGTTTCCTGTCTGCGCCCGCTGTGATCGATGATAAACTGGTGGGCCAGATCGCGCTGGCGAATCCGGCGCGCGACTATACCGCTAATGACCTCGAACTGGTGACGCGATTGGCGGCGATCTATGCGCTGGCCGTGCAGCGCAAACACAGCGAGGATCAACTGCGTTTTCAGGCGCAGTTGTTGGATAATGTGCGTGAATCGGTGATTGCCACCGATCTTGACGGCCAGGTGATCTACTGGGGCCAAGGCGCGCAGGCGTTGTATGGCTATGTGCCTGAGGAAGTTATCGACCAGCCGATTACGATGATCGTGCCGTCAGAAGACGTTGAAGAAGAACTGGCCCGCGTCCAGCACGTACATGAACACGGAATCTGGGAGGGGCGCTACGTACAGCGCCGCAAGGACGGTACGCGGTTCCACGCCGATACGCGTATCGGTCTGGCGCGGAATGAAGACGGTACGCCGTTCGCTCTGATCGGTGTTGACCGCGACGTGACCGAACAGGTGCGCAACACGGAAGAACTGCGCATCAGTGAGGCCAAGTTCCGGGGCGTGGTGGAACACTCGCATGATGCCATCTGCCTGATCGACCAGTCAGGCGACCTGATCGAATGGAATCGCGCCTGCGAGCAGCTCACCGGGTTAACACGCGGCGACGTGCTGGGGTGCAAGATATGGGACCTCGAAAAACAGTTGACCCCACCTGAATTGTGGACGGAGGAAATGGGCGAGCGCATCCAACGCCTGACGCTCGAAATATTACAGGGTGAGAATCCAGCCTGGAAACCGGAACCAGGCGAACGCCAAATCATGCGTTCCGATGGCGAGCGCCGGATTGTGCAGAGCATTTTTTTTGCAGCGCCGCATATTGACGGCTTGTTGGGCTGTCGCATCGTGCGCGATGTCACCGAACTGCACTCGGCGCAGCAGCACGAAATGAACTTGCAGTTGGAGCAGGAGCGCGTGCGGATGCTGGCGAGTTTTATGGAGGCCGCATCGCACGAGTTCCGAACACCGCTGGCGGTGATCCACACCGGGCTGGACGTGCTCGAACGCCGTCTCTCGCTGGATAGCAAATCCCAGGAAGTCCTGGACCGGGTGAAAGCCTATACGCGCTATTTTGGCGATCTGGTCACGGCTACCTTAAAAATGTCGCGCCTGGATAGCAACGTTTCGCCGGAACTCAGGCCGGTGGACATCAACCAGCTGTTATCCGGCGCACACGATGCGATTTTGAGCGAGGCGCGCCGGAAGGCGCAGCAGGTGCATATCGAACTGCTGGACAGCCCGGCGATCATCCAGGCCGACGCCTACGATTTGCAAGAGGCGCTCACCCATTTGCTGCAAAACGCGGTCTACTTCACGCCGGAGGGCGGCCAGATTATGGTACAGGCTCACCACGAGAATCAGTGCATCACGCTGCGCGTGCGCGATAGCGGCATCGGCATTGACTCGGAACACCTGCCGCACATCTTTGAGCGTTTCTACCGCGCGGACCGGGCGCGCACCGAGCGCCGCGTCGGGATGGGGCTGGCGATTGCGCGCAAGATCATCAATCTGCACGGCGGCGATATCAGCGTCGAAAGCGTGCCCGGTGCCGGCAGCACATTCACAGTTGTCTTGCCGCGGGAACCTGGGTAAGCTTGACAGGTAATTCTGATCTGTGCGTGCTGATCGCTGTAAGCTGGAAGAGTGGCGTATGCTCCCAACCCGACTTGAACTGCGTAACTTTCTCGCGTATCGCAACCCTGACCCGATCCTGTTTGACGGGCTGCACCTGGCGTGCCTGTCCGGGCCTAACGGCGCGGGCAAATCGTCGCTGCTGGATGCGATCACCTGGGCGCTGTGGGGCAAGGCCCGCACGCGCAGCGACGACGACCTGATCTACCAGGGCCAGCCGGAAATGCTCGTGCAGCTTGATTTTTTGCAGGGCGAGAGCAAATACCGCGTGGTACGCAAACGCCAGCGCGGGAAATCCGCGCGCAGCGCGGGCCGCAGCACGCTGGACCTGTTCGCCTGGGACGCGGACTCACAAACCTGGTCCCCGGTGGGCAAACCGTCCGTGCGCGAAACCGAACGCGCCATCACCGACCTGCTGCGGCTGGATTACGAGACGTTTGTCAACTCGGCATTTTTGCAGCAGGGCCGCGCGGACGCCTTCACGATCATGCGCCCCGCCGACCGTAAAACCGTGCTGGGAAACATCCTGGGGCTGGATCGCTGGCGCGACTATGAAACCCAGGCCAAAGAGACACTGCGCCGCATTGAGCATAACCTCAGCATCATCGACGTGCAGCTTGAGGACATCGCCAAAAAGGAAGCTGAAGAACCCATGCTGCGCCACGATCTCGCCGTGGCCGAGACGGAGCACCTGGAAGTACAGAAGCAGCGCGCCGAGGCCGAAACGCGCTATAACGAGGTGGCCGGGGCCGAAGAGCAGATGAACGCGGCGCAGCGGCGGCTGCAAGGTGCGGAGTACCGTGTCCAGGGGCATGAACGCGACCTGCACGACACCGAAACCGAGATCGCGCGCTTGCAGAACCAGATCGACCAACTGAACGGCGTGATCGAGCAGCGCGAGGCGATTGAAGCGGGCTACGAGCAGCTCCAATCTGCGCGCGAGGCTGATTCCCAACTGGGCGAAAAGCTCCAGCAGATGACGGCGATCAAGGATCATCTGAACGACGTGACGCGCGGCATCGAGACGGCGCGCGCCGAACTACAAAACCAGGCCACCGCGCACCGCACGCGCATTGAGCAAGCCAGCAAAACGGCGGCGGAACTGGACGCGCTGCATGCCGATCTCGCGGACGTGAGCGCCGAGATCGAACGGCTGGTGCGCGAGGAAGCCCGCCGCGACGACCTGCGCGACGCGATCAACGTGCTGAACGAAGAACGCGC
>CAZMNL010000333.1:0-4101 GCA_964567525.1 uncultured Anaerolineaceae bacterium | reverse complement strand
GCGGAACTTGAACCCGTCCAGGCGGCGGCTGCGTAAAACCTGCCACAGCGCATCCTCGGCGGGTGTCGGCTCGTGGCACATCTGGCGCGCGAGTGGTTTCAATACGTCCCACACCTTGCCCGTTGATGGCGTTACAAAGCCGTTCTTTTCTTCAGCCACAGTCCTTGATCCTCATTACGGAAAACATGCCGTTCAAGTTGCTCTTCTCCCCCTCTCCAGAGCGTGGAGAGGGGGACCGAGGGGGTGAGGCTATCTTGGCCTGCCGCGCCCGGTAAAGCGCACATCCAGCCCCGCGCCGCGCACGCGGTCCAGCGCCTCTTCGTACAGTTCGATATACTGCTCGACCGGCCTGGTCCAGCTCCAATCCATCTGCATCGCGCGTTCCTGCATGCGCTCGAAGATCGGGCGACGGTTGCGGTAGGTTTCCAGCGCCCAGTGCAGCGTCATACGGAAGGCGTCCGGCTCTTCGAACAGGAACAGGAACCCGGTCCCTACGTCGGCGTTGGCGTCGTCGTAGTTGATCACGGTGTCGGCCAGCCCGCCGGTTTCGCGCACGACCGGCAGCGATCCGTAGCGCATGGCGGTGAGCTGCGTCAGGCCGCACGGCTCATAGCGACTGGGGACCAGCATCATGTCGCAGCCCGCGTACATCAGCGAGGCCAGCGCCGGGCGGAAGTCAATGATCGTTTTGCACTTCCAGCCGAAGTCCCATTCGAGCGCGCGCATTTCCTGCTCGATATCGGGGTCGCCCGCGCCCAGGATGATCAACTGTACGTCGGTTTCGGCCAGCAAGCGCCGCAGCGCGGGCACGGCAAAATCCATGCCCTTTTGATCCACCAGGCGGCTGATGATGCCCAGCAGCGGCGTATCCCGTTTGGGGTCCAGGCCGACCGCGGCTTGCAGCGCGGCTTTGTTCTTCGGGCGCTCGGTGCGGAAGTTCGTCACGGCATACGGGTGTGGGATATGTGGGTTAGTTGTGGGATTCGCCTGATCGATGTCGATGCCGTTCAGGATGCCGGAGAAATCCGTGTCGCGCACCCAGATCAGGCCCTCCAACCCTTCGCCGAAGCGCGGATAGTGCAGTTCGAGCGCGTGGCGCGGGCTGACCGTGTTGACCTTGTGCGCGTAGGCGATGCCGATGCCTAACAGGTTATCGACCTTTTCCTGGTAGATCAGGTGGGGATGGTGGCGCGGCGGGACGCCCGCGTGCCACAGTTCGCCGCCCGCGTCCCAGCCCTGGTAGCCCATGTTGTGGATCGTCAGCACGCTGGCGACTTTGCTCCACCCAATGCCAAAGCGCGACTCGTGCAGCAGGAACGGGACCAGCGCGGTGTGCCAGTCGTGCGCGTGCAGCAGGTCCGGGAACCAGTGCTCGCCGTCGTGACGCCCTTCGCCGATCTGCCACGCCGCCGCCATCGCCGCTTGCGCGAAGAACACGTAGCGTTTGCGGTCCCAGTTCACGTCGGTGTAGATATAGTCGCCCGCGCCGAAGAACGGCCAGCTTTCCAGCATATAGACCGGCACATCGTCCTGTTCGGTGTAGTGGACGTAAATATCCGCCGCGCCCGTTTGCCGGGGAAACTGGAAATGAAACGAGTAACGTAACTGGCTGTTAAAACGTCCCTTGACCGGCCCGTACAGCGGGATCATCACGCGCGCGTCGATACCGTGCTTGCGCAGCGCGCGCGGCAAGCTGCTTGCCACGTCACCCAACCCACCGGTTTTGGCAAACGGGCGCATTTCCGCCGAAATGAACAGTACTTGCATAGTGGCTGTCTCCCCTGTGATCACCTGCTGAGATGGTGCGCTGTGCGGTGGTCCTGTGCCGGTGTGTACGCACCGCACGCCACCGGATTCGGATTATAACGCGCTTCGCCGTGTGAAGAAACCGGCGCGGTTAGGGCTGAATCATTCAAATGCGAATCTTACCGCAGAGAACGCACGCTAGCTTTGCACTTTTTGCTTTACCTCACCCCCCGGACGCGACCGCAGGTCGCGCGCCCTCTCCACGCCTGGCGCGGGGGAGTAAGCGTGCGGTTGAGCTTCTCTCCGTGTGTGGGACGTATGCGCAGCATACGCGGGGTTGTGGGGTGAGGTGAATCTGGAAATTTGCAAAGGTAGAGTCTCTGTGCCCTCTGTGGTGAAAAAATTCTGCCCCCAATCTGAAATGCGCGGCATGGCATGGCGGATATGTGCGTAAACGGCGAGCGTGTTATACTGGGGGTGTTCAATTCGGGACGTGTGGTTGGCGGGTGTGCGGCATGATTAACAGTGATCCCCATCTTATTCATCAGCAAAGGAGCAACAATTTATGCGGACACGAGCTGTGATTCTGGCTGGTGGTGAGGGCAGCCGCCTGGGTGTGTTGACATCCAAGCGCGCCAAGCCTGCGGTCCCGTTTGCCGGCAAGTATCGCATTATCGACTTTGCCCTGAGCAACTGTGTAAACTCCGGGCTGTTTGATGTGCTGGTGCTCACACAGTACCGCCCGCACAGTCTCAACGATCACATCGGGCTGGGGCGGCCCTGGGACCTGGACCGTGGTTTTACCGGCGGCGTGCAGTTGTTGCAGCCGTTCCAGGGACGGCAGGCGACCGACTGGTACGCCGGGACTGCCGACGCGGTGACGCAGAACATCAACTTTATCCGTCGCAATCACCCGCGCAATGTCCTGATCCTCTCCGGCGATCACATCTACGAGATGGAATATGATATGCTCGTGCAGTACCACGAGAATCACAACGCCGACGCGACCGTCTGTGTGATCCCGGTGCCGATTGAGGAAGCCTCGCGCTATGGCATCATGTTCACCGACGACAACCACCGCATTATCGACTTTGTTGAGAAACCCGAAGACCCGCCCGGCAACCCGGCGAACATGGGCGTGTACGTGTTCAAGGAATCCGTGCTGGAAGATTTGCTGTTGGAAGATGCCGCGCGCACCGATTCGCGTCACGACTTTGGCTACAACATCATCCCGCGCATGATGGAACTGGGCATGACCGTGATGGCCTACCCGTTCAACGGCTACTGGATCGATGTGGGAACGATTGACGCCTATTGGGATGCGCACATGGACCTGCTGGCGTCGCCGCCGTCGCTGGACCTCAACGACCGGTCCTGGATCATTCGCACCCGCAGCGAGGAACGGCCCCCCGTGCGTATCGCAAGGGGCGCGATTGTGGAAGACAGCCTGATCACCGACGGCTCGATCATCGCGGAAGGCGCGCGCGTGGTGCGCAGCGTTCTGTCGCCGGGCGTGTATGTCGGGCCGGGCGCGACCGTCTTCGAGAGCGTGATCCTGACCGACAGCTACATCGAGCGCGACGCCGTGATCGAACAGGCGATCATCGACAAGGGCGCAGTGATCGGCCAGGGCGCGCGCCTCGGCGACCGCGAAGTTGAGCCGGATCGCGGGATCGTGTGCATCGGCAAGAACTCGACGATCCCCGCCGGGTTCACGGTGGAGCGTGGCACGGTGATCGGCGTGGATTTGACGGATGAAGACATCGAAGCGCAGTACCCGAATAAGATCATTCCGGCGCGCGCGCGTATTGGGTATAAAGGGAACGTCTGAGGAATCACGACGCCTGATGAACATTGCACAGATTGTAGGCGGGCCGGGCAGCGGCAAAACGACGTTAGTATATAAGCTGTTGGAGGACTGGCCCGCCACGGCCAGCCTGATGCGCGTGGATCGCTACCTGCGTGACCGGCAGTCCGATGATCGTGATGATTTTCTGCTGCTGCCGACGAGCATCGATTGGCCGCTGGTCATGAATCACCTGGAACTGCTCAGCGACGGGACCAGCGTAATCATGCCGCTGTATGACTGGGGGGCGGGCAAGCGCCAGACGCTGCCCTCGCCGATCCCGGTCACGCAGTTGGTCAATGCGTGCGACTGGCTGATCATCGAGGGGCTGTTCTACGTGCCGGGGATCGAGTCCGTGCGGCTGTTTGTGGACGCGCCCGCCGTGATCCGCCGCGAGCGCTCGCACGCACGCGAGACGAATCTCTCGCAGACGCTCGGCAGCGCCTACGACACCGAGTCCGAACCTGCTTACGCACAATACATCCTGCCGCAGCGCGCCCAGGCGGATT
>CAZMNL010000332.1:0-4113 GCA_964567525.1 uncultured Anaerolineaceae bacterium | reverse complement strand
CCTACCTGCTGCCGGAGCCGCTGCTGGCGGCGTTGGGCGCGGGGCTGCCGATCAGCACCCCGGCGGGAAACATGATCTTTAACCTGGGCGGCGGTGCGTCCGAGGCGGCGGTGCTGGCGATGAACGGGATCGTGGTGGCCGAGAGCGTGCGTATGGGCGGGATGCGCCTGGACGACGCGATCATCAACTATATCCGCCGCAAGTACAGCCTGGTGATCGGCGAGCCGACCGCCGAGTCGATCAAGATTCAGATTGGCGCGGCGACCGATATCGACGAAGAACTGAGCATGGAGATTCAGGGGCGTGACCAGGTGGGCGGGCTGCCGCGCACGATCACGGTCACGACCAGCGAAGTGATCGAAGCGATCCAGGAACCGCTGTCCAGCGTGGTGAGCGCGGCGCAGTCCGTGCTGGAAAAGACCCCACCGGAACTGGCTTCCGACATCATCGACCGGGGCGTCGTACTGACTGGCGGCGGCGCGCTGCTGCGCGGCATCGAAGCGTACATCACGCAGAAGATCGGTGTTCCGGCGTATCGCAGCGATGACCCGATGGTAGCGACCGCCATCGGGGCCGGGCGCGCGCTGGAGGATATCGCCTTCCTGCGGCGCACGCTGGCGGGCATGTAAGGCTGTTCCACAAAAATAATTCGCCCGTTTGGTGTCTCCCTACAGCTCGTAAACTGGCACGAAACCCCAGCGCGCGTAAAATCAGGGCAGGATTGCTGAGAATGGTACACCGTGCGATGTGAGGCAATAAATCCATGCCGCGACTGCGAGTCGATTTTTTCCGAGCGTTAGAGGCCGGGATCGTCGGCCTGTTCTTTGTACAGGCTGTGCGCTTTGTGTATGCGACGGTCTACGGGCGGGCCAGCAGTGCCGACCTCGTGCAGCGCACGCCCGCCGCCACCCGGTTAGATGGAATTCCTGGTGTCGTCGATCTGGCGACTGTACAGGGTGAACTGGTGCTGCTGGTGGGATTACTGCTGCTGCCGCTGCTGGCGCTGATCCTGGGGCGGTGGGCGATGAGTTTTCCGTTCACCGTGCTGCTGATCGCGCTGGGGCGCTCGATGGCGCTGCAATCCGTCGATCTGCATGTGCCCGCCGCCGGGCTGGTGATCGGCGCGGGACTGCTGTACCTGGCGCTGACCGTGATCCGGCGGCCCGGCGTGTTCCCTGGTGTGCTGCTGCTCGGCGTGACCGGGGACCAGTTGATCCGCGCGGTGTACGACACCTACGACCGCACATGGCAGGCGGATTTCACCGCGACCGTGTTCGGCCTCCGGCAGGATATGGGTACGCTGATCGCGCTGGCGACCATCGTTTTGATTGCGATCTCGATCCTGACGTGGTACGTTGAGCGCCGTTATGTCACGATCAGCACCGCGCTGGAGGACCGGCAGGCCATTGAGCGCATCGGCACACGCGGGCGCATGAACGTCTGGGGCGGGCTGGCGTTTGGCGCGGTGCTGTACCTGGAATTCACGCTGTTCGGGCTGCCGAACGCGGTCGCGCACTGGTCCGGCGTGGAGTATACGGCGGTGGTGCCCTGGTTGATCGCGGCCACGCTGCTGCCGCTGGTCCCGGAAGTGCGCGAGCAGGCGCGGCGCTTCGCGGGTATGTTCGATATCGCGTGGCGCGGCTGGCTGTGGGTGCTGTTGCTCGGCCTGCTGATCGTGATCGGGCGGCAGTATGACGGCGTGCTGGCCGCGATCATGCTGGTGCTGGCGCAGTTCATGGTCGGGCTGACGCTGTGGTGGCTGGTCATGACACGCGCGAGCGGCCCGAACCTGACCGGTATCACAATCCTGGTGGGCGTGATCGGCTTTGGGGCGCTGGCAGTGGGCGATTATTTCACCTACGACTACGCCTACGTGCGCGATCTCGCGCCCCCGTACCAGAACGTCAGTGACCTGCTGCGCGCCTTCCGCGATATGGGCCTGGGGCTGGCGCTGATCGCCGCGCTGATGCTCTCGATCCCGATTATCCTCACACGGCGCGGGATCGCGTGGTCTGGCGGCAGGACGACTTACACATTTTTGGGGCTGGTGCTGGTGCTGCTGGCGAGCTTCGCGGGCGCGACCGCCGCCACCGGCGACGTGATCCGCCGCCCGGCGAATCCCGACTGTCTGCGCGTGGCGACGCTCAACCTGCATGGCGGGTATACGCAGTATTTCGATCCCAACCTGGAACGCGCCGCGCAGATCATCGAACTCAACGGCGCGGATATCGTGCTGCTGCAAGAGGTTGATGCCGGGCGCATGGCGAGCTTTGGCGTTGACCAGGTGATCTGGTTGGCGCGGCGCTTACAAATGGAGTGGGCCTTCTACCCGCAGAACGAGGTTTTGCACGGGATCGCGGTACTCAGCCGCGTGCCGATCACGGATATGCAGGGGTACGCGCTGCCCAGTGAGGGCAACCAGGCCGCCGCCATGCATGTCACGCTCAACCCGGAACGGCTGGTCGCCGATCCGCTGGCGGGCGAGTTAAACACCCTGCATATCTATAATGCGTGGCTTAGCTTTCGCGTGGCGCAGCGCGACGGGATGCCGGTCCCCGAAGGTGAGCAGGACCAGAATCGCCAGCTTGACGCGCTGCTGCGCTGGATCGCGGCGCAGCACGGCCCGGCCTGGGCCGACCGGATTATCCTGGGTGGCACGTTCAATTTTCCGCCGGAGTCGCCGTTGTACGATGCGCTGAGTAACCCGGTGTTCAAGGACCCGTTCGCCGGTCTGCGCGTGGAAGACACGATGACGGTTTACCTGGTGGACGGAACCGCCGCGCGCTATGACTACCTGTGGACCGCCAACCTGCCGCTGAACAGCGCGGGGATCGACCACAGCCCCGAAGCCGCGAACACGTCCGATCACCGCTCTGCCGTGATCGCGATCAGCCGCCGCACAGGGGTGCAGTGTACGCCGTAGAACAGGTGCGTATCGCAGGTGCGACGAAACCCGCCTGTGCTCGATGCAGGTACGGGTATCCCGTACCTGCGCTAGTTTGATGATTCGTTGGGTGCTGAGGATAATTCGCTGCTCCGCACAAACGCACGTCGCCATGCGATCATCAGCCAGATACTCCCAATCAGAAGCAGTATGAATACAATGTCTTCGCTGGGAACGCCCTGATCAGCATGGTAGAACAGGGGATATACCAAACTTGCACTTAAGGGTGTCAACGCCGCGAGCGGATATTGCCACCACGCAGGTTTGGCTGCTAAGTGGGACACAAGCTCATCAGCCGTAGTGTTTGCCGGTCGGCGAAGGGCGCGAATGGTCAGCCACAGAAATGGAACGATCACGAGTGAGAATGGAAATACGGAGGCTGCCATCATGAGCGCCAGGCCACCGGCAAAGACAAACAATACGCGCCTTTCCCATTTAGTAACGCGGAATGATGTAGTGCCGGCATAATCAACCAATGCCATGCCAGCGCCCCATACCGCTGCGGCGACAATCGCAAAGTAGGTGAAGTTGATCGGTGTTAGCGGTTGCAGTTCCTCAGGCTCTACCCAGAACCATGTTGCCCATGCACCCCATACCAGTCCTAGCGCCGTGAACATGACAATAGAATAGTGCGGGCGATTGAGGCGCATCACGCGGCGTATGACATACCAGCCCAACACTACATCGACCAGACCGTGCCACGACACGCTGGGAAATACGATTGAGATCGGTACTGCTTCATATACGACGGGTATAATGATTCCTTCTGTGGCCCAGCCTACGAGCGCTCCGACAAGAAACAAATCAGTGATGCTTCTGACAGAAAACCAATGCAGGCTACCCAACAATACATAGGCAAAGACCGCATAAAAGAGTATAAGCTCTCCAAGGATCAGGATAAGGTTTAGCGCGTTTTCTTCACGCTGCTCCACCACCGTCTTAACCGGACCTTCGTTCAAAAAGTAGAACTCGGAAAAGTACAGCAGTATCATCGCTGTGCCAATGAGGGTGGACAGGTGCTTTATCATCGCGCGCCATTGCATCTTGAGCGGAGCCTTTCCAGTGAACCCGGTTTGCACAGCTATACGTGCGAGCAGTCCGGTGAGTTGCACAGGGATAGCTGGCTTGCAGCCATTACCTCACCCCTATAATCCCGCGCGTGCAAAGCA
>CAZMNL010000331.1:0-4121 GCA_964567525.1 uncultured Anaerolineaceae bacterium | reverse complement strand
CTTCCCTCAGGGAAGGGGTTGTGGGGGATGGGGTAATTATTTTCTTGGCGTAGCCCTACAGGAAAAGCGGATGCGAATTGAACGGCTACCCACCCTGACGCCTGCGGCGGTGCAGGTGCTCCGGCAGCGGGCACGGGATCGTGGACACGACGCCGAACGGCGCATCCGGCATATCGCCGAGGCGCTCGCCGCGCGCCGGATTCGCGCCGCCTGCCAGTTTGACGACTCCGGCGTACCGTGTGGGTTAGCGGCGTGGCGCGTGCGGCCCCTGGACGAGTCCACGCTGCGCGCCCAGGTGATCATCCTCTACACTGTGCCGGAAGCGCCGCCCACGACCGGCGCGGCGCTGGTCGAATACGTCTTCCACGATCTGCGCCTGTCGCCCAACCTGATGATGATCGAGGCGCGGCTGCGCGACGAGTCGCCGGGGGTGCGGGCGGCGTGGCTGGCGCGCGGCTGCGTGATCTTCGAACGCTGTCACATGGTTCATGCGCTGGACGATGTGAATTTGCCCGCCACCCCCCTGCCCCGCCATTACCAGTTGATCCGCTGGAAATCCACACATCACGCCGGGGTGCAGACGGTCGCACAACATGCCCACACGGACAACATCGAGGCGGTGGTGCTGCCGGACCTGTCCGGCGATCTGCTGCTGCGCCGTCTGCGCGTGCGCGTGGAAGGCGAACAGTTGGCGGTCGGGCACTGGCTGCCGGGCGTGAGCTTTGTTGCGCTGCACCGCGCGCGGCAGGTGATCGGTTATATTGCGATTGAGCAGGCGGGCGCACAGGCGCAGATCGTCGATCATGCCGTCCACCCGGCGCACCGGGGCAAAGGGATCGGGCGGGCGCTGCTGCTGTACAGCCTGGCGCAGTGTCTAGAGAGTAACATGCAGGCGGTGACGATGGGCCTCTCCGTGCGTAACCCGGCGATGCGCCTGTACCAGCGCGCGGGGTTTGCGCCGGAAACGTGCGGCGACGTGGCGATCTGGTGGCTGGACGGTCGCCAGCTCGCCTGGCAGGGGTAGGGGTTGCGCAAATGTGTGAGTTAATGCTATTAATTGTGCTACACTCAGGGATAAGGGCCGGAGGTTGCAGCATATGTCCGATGAAGTGCGCGCCGTTTTGAAAAAAGCCATGCCCCAGCTTGACGACAATGACCTGGATCAACTGGTGCAATCTGTGCGTGTGTCACGATATCCGCCCAAAACAAAACTCTGCGAACAGGGCAAAGAGGGCGATACCTTCTACGTGCTCATCAAGGGAAACGTAGACATTATAATTCACGCTGAAGGCAACCCGCGTCGTGTCGATACATTGGGAGAAGGTGAATATTTCGGCGAAATAGCCCTGATTCTGAATGTGTCGCGCAGTGCTGACGTGATTACAACCACAAATGTACAGGTGATTGAGATCGACCGCGAAACTTTCCGCACTCACCTTCAGCAAAACGCGCAATTTGTGGCGGCCATGAACGAGATATTGATCAAGCGACTGCTCAACCAGGAACAAAAGATGATCGCTGCATTACCCGCGACTCCTGGTTTGGCAAGCAGCCCGGATGTGTTTGTCAGTTACGCGCGTCAGGATCGGGGTTTTGTGCATCACCTCATCGCTGATCTGTCTCGGCGTAACATCAACGTCTGGCTGGACGAAAAAGAGATCGAACCGGGCGCAAACTGGCCGGAAGCGATTCAACAAGCCATGGACCGGTGTCATGTGATGCTCGTTGTGTTGTCAAAAGCAGCGGTTGAGTCACGCCATGTCAGCGACGAATGGCATTATTTTCTGGATGAAGCCAAACCGGTTGTGCCTGTGCTGCATGAATCCTGTCGTATCCCGTACCAGCTTCGCCGTATTCAGTATATAGACTTCGGAAGCCGCACTTATGACGTAGCGTTGCAGCAATTGATCACGATACTGCGATCCCGGATTGGCTGATCCCCGCGCGCATCGACTAGAATCGGGGATGGCAGCAACACGGATAAAGATGAGTCAAACAGGATAAGCATGTACAGGTATCAAACAGTCTATTTGGGATTGATGGCCGCCGTTGTATTCAGTCTGATCACGGGCGCGGTATCCGTGCCGGTCGCGGCGGCAGAACCGGCGGCAGAACCCGCGCTGCGCGCGCAGTCGCGCCCCAAACTCTCCGGCGACGAACTGACCTATGGCACGCCGCATTTTGTGATCCACTACACCTATCACGGCATCGACGGCGTGCCCCCCGCCGACCTGGATGAGAACGGTATCCCGGACTGGGTGGAGGAAGTCGGCGCGGTGATGGAGCATGTACGGCGCGTGCAGGTGGACCGGCTGGGCTGGCCCGCCCCGCTGCCGGATCGCGGTGAGGGCGGCGACGAGCGTTTCGACGTGTACCTGATGGAACTCTTCAGCCGCAACCTGGCCGGGTACGTCTCGCCAGACGGCGGTTTTGTGGGCGACAACCCGCACACACCGCGCACCGAAGGACAGGCCGCCTATGGTTACATGGTGCTGGAAAACGACTTCATCGACCCCAACCCACCCGCCGGGCTGACAGTCTGGCCGCCGGAAGAGTGGCTGCGCATCATTGCCGCGCACGAGTTTAACCACGTGCTGCAAATTGCGATCAACGGCATTCACCCGATGCGCTGGTGGTACGAAGCGACCGCGAACTGGATGGAAACGCAGGTCTACCCCGATCTGCCCGATAACCTGAATTCCGCCGGGGCGGTGTTCAAGTCGCCGGATACGTGTATGCTGCGCTATGGCGGCGTGAACCGTGTTGAGGATGGGCTGCACTGGTACGGTATGTGGGTCTTTGCCCAGGTGCTCACCGAAACCTACGGCGCTGACATGGTCGTGGATATCTGGCATCGCATGGCGGATACGGGCGGCTACGGCCCGTTCGATGACGCCTTCGCCGCGCGTGGGACGGACTTCCCCGCCGAACTGCGGCGGTTTGCCTGGGCGGTGCTGCTGCGCGACTTCGCGGGCGGGGATGATTACCCGGTCGCGCGCCTGCAAGAAGCCGTCAGCGGGCCGGGGGTGTGGAACCCGGTGGACGGCGTGCAGCGTTACGCGATGGACTACATTGGGCTGGACCTGGACCGCATGTATACCGTCACGGTCAGCGCCGAGGATGCCGGGGTCGAGGGGGTGGTGGTCGGCGTGCGGAACGGCAGCGCGGATATTTTCCCGGCGGGGCAGGCGATCACGGTCGATTTCAGCGCCTACGATCACGCCTACCTGGTGGTGATCAACCAGACGCGCCCGCCCAACGAGGCCGGGTGCGCCACCGCGCGCTATACCTACACGGTCCAGGACCCCGGCGCGGAGCCTTCCGCCGGGGATGGCGCGGACAGTGTGCCCGCCGCGCCGGAAACCGTCGCGGACACGGCCCCTGACCTGTCACCCGCCGCGCCGGAGTTCACGCTGGATGTGCCGTACTTCGCGCCGCCGCGCGTCGAGGCCGTGACCGATCCGCAAGACCTGCCGATCATGGACCCGTTTTACCAGACTGAATACAACATCCGGGAAGAGATTCAGCAGGTGGATGTGCCCTTCAGCCCGATCACGCCGCGCGGCGCGCCGGACGGCTACGAGCTGGACAGCGTTTACGGCGTGGATGCGGATACCTTCGGCGAGGATTTCGTCGCGCTGAACGCACCCTCCGGGGGCGTGGTGGTGCAGATGTTGTACTATAACGACGCGGGGCAGTTGATCCGCATCACGCAGTCGCCGTCAGTGTACGTGACGATTGGCGAGTGGCTGGCGGTTCACCGGCTGGAGTTCGCGCCCGGCACGCAAATCTGGACAGCGGGCAGCGTGGATACCGCGATTGTCGATCCCTCGCGCACGGGTGAGGGGCCGTTTATGATCGCGTTCATCGTCAAGAACCGCTTCATGGTGATCGACGGGGACGCCGACCGCGAAGACATGCTCGACATGGCGCGGCGCTTTGCGTCGTCGTTTGGCGCAGCGGACGAAGTGCCCGCGCCGCGTTTTCCCGGTGGCGCGGTATATGGGGGCGTGGTGTCATACGCCCCCCCGCGACCCTAGCTCGAATGCAGTCTTGCCCTAGTCCAGCACGGCAGAAGTCACACACCAGTTGTAGGGGCGGGTTTCCAAACCCGCCCAGGG
>CAZMNL010000330.1:0-4124 GCA_964567525.1 uncultured Anaerolineaceae bacterium | reverse complement strand
CATAGAGGCTTCATGCGCCGCTTGAGCTAGGAATCATATTTTGCCATTGCACCCGATTCGCACGCAGGGTTCCAACCCGCTGCTCAGTAAGGATTGCTCCGTGCCTTCACGCCCTTCGCCTAGCGCTTTGGAGAGATGCATCGTCTCACCAAGTTTGAGCCAGTTATTCCGCTTGAACTCGACCACATTCAAGCCCAACTTGGCAGCGATCTCTTCCATCAGGACTTCAATGCCGTACTGGCACTGCATGGCACCATAACCGCGAAACGCTCCGGCTGGCGGCGTGTTGGTATAGACCACCTCGCAGCTAAAACGCGCGTTCGGCGGATTGTAGAGGGTTAACCCCTTAAGGCCGCCCACCATGTTGACCGTCAGCGCGTGTGCGCCATAAGCACCCGTATCGCCAATCAGGTACAGGTGTGCTGCCGTGACCTGATCCCCCTTGATACCGATTTTGTAACGCACAATATTCGCGTGGCGGCTGCGCGAACTGGTGAATTCCTGCGTGCGGCTGTATTCCATTCGTACCGGATGCCCGGTTGCCAGCGTGAGGTGCGCGCATAAGTCTTCCAAAATCATCTCTTGTTTGTTGCCAAAGCCGCCGCCAATGCGCGGTTTGATGACACGAATCTTTTTGACCGGCAGGTTGATCAGTGGAGCGATCATGCGGCGGATGTGGAACGGCACCTGCGTGCTGGTGAGGATTACCAACCGGTCATCCTCATCCCAATACGTGATGCAGACGTGCGGTTCCAGGTGGACGTGCTGCTGCTTGGGCGTGCGATATTCCCCCTCAAAGATGTGATCGGCCTGAGCAAAAGCCTGCTCGACATCGCCCACTTCGGCTTCGATGTGGTGCATGATATTGCGCTGCGCATCATAGATGCCTTCGGTATCTGGCTCGTCATGAATAACGGGCGCACCGTTCTGCATCGCGCATTCGGGGTCTACGACTACTGGCAAAACCTCATAATCGACTTCAATCAAGTCCAATGCTTGCTGAGCAATTTCGGGTGTCTCTGCGGCCACAATCGCGACGCGATCTCCCACATGGCGCACCTTGTCATCCAGCACAACCTGATCATACGGTAACGGTTGAGGGTGGACAAGGAATTCAGCTGTGCGGATGCCCGCCCCGCCGCCAAGCTGCGCCGCCGGATTAGCGACCGCTTGCTGCTCGCCGGTATTGGTGTCTACGACAACAAACGCGGCTGCCCGTCCGAAGCGCGCTTCAAAAGCGGCTCCCGGACGTGATGCGGTTACACTGATTGCAATTTTCATCGCTATGTCTCCAATTAATGCAGTTTGTCGGTGTGATCTTCGAGCGTGCCTCCCATATAGGCCTTCACTGCTTCCTCGGCATCAGCCAGATCAGTCACAAAGGGGCGGATGTTAGCCTGTTCCATCGCGAGATACGCGCCGCGCCCCATGCCACGCACGATGATGGCCTCGCAGTCTTGAATAGACTCGATCATGCGCACATGTTTGGCGTCCGAGTGCGCACCAAAACCATGTCCGCGCGGATCGTTTTCTGATTCGTGTGCGTGATCTTCCTGTGCAAACTGCCGGTGTCCGACTTTATCGCGCAGTTCCTGAGCAACGATTGCCCCATCTTCGACGGTAAAAACGAGGTAGTAGGGCGCGCGGCCAAAATGCTGGCTGATGGTTTTCCCATCTTCGGTAATCACTGCAATTTTCATGTTTTTGTTTCTCCCTGGTTCAATCATCATGACACTACGACGCGTTCCAGTTCACGCACGACTGCCTGCGTTTCGCGCTGAGCCTGGTCACTGTCAAGCGTCGAGCCGGTGAGCCACGCCATCGCAATTGTCGGATCAGCATAAATGACGCCTAACGGGTTCAAATCATGCTCTTCCAATTTGCTCCGCAGATAGTCTTCCATCTGCTGGCTGGTGACCCGGTTCAGCACGAACAGAACCCCCTGGATCGATGCATTACGAAACAGCGCATTGGCCTGCTCGACCATCTCCGGTGACTCAAGGTGTTCAGTGGCGGGAAGCTCCCCGGCCTGGATTTGCGTGACCATGTGCTGCATATCAACCGCCATCTGGATCGCAGCATTGGTTGGGTCCACGACAAAAATCGCCCAATCCAGACTGGTAATTGCGCCGCGTGCCGAGTCCTCGAAGCCCGCTTTGAAGTCGACCAGGGTTACTACTCTGTCCGGTGGGCCATCGAGGGTGACATCGCGGGCGATTTTGGCCACCGGGCCATCGCAGCCCGCGCCCGGTCCCTGGTCCCCGATCTTGCCGGCGATCAGATAGCGAATCCCATCAGCAGTCCGCGCGCAGTATCTGTCCGGCAGCGTTGCCCAGCGAATCACAGCATCGGCGAGCGGGGTAGGGTCATCCACAGGGCAGGTAACCATGCCGCCGCGAAATACCGCCCCACCGAAGTAATCCATGAGCGGCGCGGGGGGATGGTCGATGCCAAGCACCTGGTGCAGCCCGACGTTGGTCGAGTCAGCATCCAGGATGTAGACTTCATAGCCATGCTCTGCCAGTTCTTTGGCCAGTAAAGCGGTGACGGTGCTTTTGCCCGATCCGCCTTTCCCGAACAAGCCAATCTTCATTCCGGCCAGGGTGTGCGTTTTTTCGATCATTTTTCCCTTCTTTATGACTGATCAGTCCGCTTGTTTCTGTCCGTGCTGCCGACGCGGATCGGAAGGTGTGCTTTGCGCTTCGGTCGGGTAGTGCGACGGCGCTGCGCTCCAGAAGCGAACGCCGTAGCGTTCGACCACCTGCGCGCGTCCACTCTGTTCAAGCTCGACCAGCACATCATCTCCTTGACCCGGTGCAGCCTGTTGCAGCGTCCGTTCCAATTCTTCCTGGCGCATGGGATGGCGCGTGATGATGCCTAACACGGCGTCGGCCAGATTCTCAGCGCCGCTCACGTCAAAGCTGCCTGCCGCAGGATGCAGCACCTGGGCCACTTCGCCCAGAATCGCCAGCGCACGCAGCACACCTTCGTCATCGGATGGCTGCACCCAGGTTTCCGCAGGGGGGCGGGTGGGCAGGCTGATGTGGATTTCGTCCGGTTCCACGCGGTGCAAGATGCTGGCAATGTCTCGCAATGCCTGTTCTGTGTCATTCAGGCCGCTTATGAGCATCACTTCAACCCACAACCGCCCGCTGTACTGGTGACGGAAATCAACCAGCCCCGTGACCAACCGCTCGAAGGTGGCTTCCGGGTGCGGGCGATTGATGCGCCGGTACAGCTCCGGTGTGCCAGCATCAAGCGTTGGCAGTACGGCGTCAACCGCGACCAGATCACGCCACATCTGAGGCTCATAGAGCAGGGAGCCGTTGGTGATCACCGCAACGGGGATTTCTGTCAAAGCCTTAACCTGCTCGATCATCCAGCCGATGCTGGCATGCAGCGTTGGCTCGCCGGAGCCGACAAACGTCACCCAGTCGATCTCGCCTGGTTTGCGTGCTGCAAGCGCCTGTCCCACTTCCGCCAGGATATCGGCACGGGGAATGTACTCCGCACGTTTATGAATCACGGGCTGTGTGCGGCCTAACTGGCAGTACACACAGTTCCAGTTGCAGGTCTTGAGCGGAATAGTGTCGATTCCCAACGACTGCCCCAACCGGCGTGAGGGTACGGGGCCAAAGACGTATTTCATCGTTACTTTACCTTGTCCATAGTCAGCAGGTCTGGCAGCGGCACGCATTCAAGTCGCCCATCTGCTCCCCGGCGAATCGTGTACAGGTCTTCAGGTTGTTCAATGCGATCGATGAACAGCACGCCATCCAGATGATCGATTTCGTGGTGAACGAGAATGGCATCGAACTCTTCGAAAATGCGTTCAACCGGTTGTCCGGTTTCGTCTAGCGCTTTGACTTTCAGATAGTGGGGACGCCGCGTAGTCCCATAAATCCCAGGAAAGCTGAGACACCCATCAAAATCCCGGCGTTCGTCGTGCGCCTCCACGATCTCTGGGTTGATCAGGGCCGTTGGGATCACAGTGGTCGCATCATCTTCATCGCGCAGTCCGAGCCGCACAACAACCACGCGCTGATGCACATTGATCTGCGGTGCGGCAAGTCCGGCCCCATCGGGGCAGGGAGAGGTAAGGTACCCGTATTGGACCATGCAGG
>CAZMNL010000329.1:0-4147 GCA_964567525.1 uncultured Anaerolineaceae bacterium | reverse complement strand
GACCTTACGCCTGACTCGAACGTGTCCGCCCCCTCTCCGGAGGCTGGAGAGTGCGCGCGACCTGCGGTCGCGTCCGGGGGTGAGGTAAACCGCTGCGCGCTACTGCTCAAGCGTCTCGATCAGCTTCAGCATCACGCTGGGGCGCGGGAGCTGCGTCGCCACGCCGATGCGGTCCGGCAGGTTGATCCCTTCCAGGTTGTTCGCCCCGCTGATCACGCCCAGACCGGAGCGGAAGCCGTGCTGCTCCCACGCGATGCGCTGCAAGTCCGCGTCTTCGAGCGCGTCCATCAAGCGCGCGCCGTTGTCGGTCAGCGCGATCAACGGGTGGTCCGACCACATCGTCGGTTCGGGGTAGATCACGCGAATCTTGCTCAGAATCTCCTGGCGATAATCCGGGTTTTGCAGCGTGAACTCGATCAGCAGGCTTTCGTAGTTGATGATCAGCGGGTAGCTGCCGTTGCCGGTCGCCACGAACGCCTCGAACAGGTCGCCGGAGCCGTCTTTCATCAGGCCCATGCCGTCGTAGTACGCGTCGATGGCCGGCAGCACCGCGTCGATGGTCGCGTCGTCGGCCACCTCGCCGCCGGTATCCTGCTTGACCAGCAAATTCGCCATCAGCCCGTAAAACATGTTGCCGGAGTTGCTCCGCGTCGGGTCGCTGGAAATGATCTTAAAGCGGTTGGGATTGTCGGCATAGCCCAGGTCGGCCCAGGTGGTATCGCCCGCGACCGCCATAGTGACCAGCGTCTCCATGTTGGCGTAGTAGATGCCGCTGCGTTCCTCAATGTAGCCCGCCGCCATCAGGTAATCGGCGATGTGCGACCAGGAATACAGCACCATCGGCGAGCGAAAAATGTTGCTCGACTTGACCGACATCTGCGGGTTGAGTTCCTCGAACAGCACGCGCGCCATATCGTTCGAGGGCCACAGAAAATCCATCCCCGCCGAGTCCTCGATGACCTGCGCGACCGACCCCTTGCTGGTGTAGTCCACCGTCAGGTTATAGCGCTCGCGCAGGATACGCTGCACTTCCGGGTTACGCAGAAAATCGATCTTCTCGCTGCCGGTGAACCCGCGCACCTCGACCAGCGGCAGGTTATTCGCGCTGTCGTCGCCGTCCTTGTCGCCATCCCCGCCGCCGCCCGTCGCCAACTGCGCGATGGCGATCACGGCCACCGCCAGCACGATAATCCCTATAAATGCCCATCTCGAACGTGACATGTGTCTTTAGCCTCTTTCGTAAAACAAGCTGTCAGCTATAAGCTTCAAGCCATAAGCTAAAGAGCAAAAACGCTCTCCTCATACACTGAGATTTACGCGCCCCCCTCTCCGAAGGCGTGGCGGACATGTTCATTCGGGTGACGGGTCGCCGTTTTCTGAAGGGCGGGTGCGAACCGAAAGTTCGATGAAACCCGCCCCTACAACGCTCACCTGAATCGATGTTTCCACATGACCTCGCCGCCTCTGGATTGGAGGCCGGAGATGAGAATGCCCTTGCTTTTGGCTTACAGCTTACGGCTTATCGCTTACAGCTTCCCGCTAGTTATAGCCCTTGGCCTGCCGGAACGCTTCGATCAGGTTGTCCTTGCCGTCGAACACGCGCCCGGTGGTCAGGTCCGCCACGCGCGCGACTTCCTGCTCCGACGCGCCACCGAACAAAATCCCGTACACCGGCACGCGGTACTCGGACTGCTGGTACGCCGCCTGTAGATCGCTGAATGACCCGGCGTTCGACTGCCCGTCGGTCATCAGGATCACCGCCGGGAAGCGGTTCCCGATGCCGGTCTCGGCAAAGATATCGAGCGCCAACTGCACGGGCGCGTAGATGTTGGTGTTGTCCTGCGGCCCCATGGCGATGATCTTTTCCAGCAGCGCGTTGAGTTCCTGCGGATCGTTGCCGTTCACGGTCCAGTCGCCGTAACTGGTGGCGTTGATCACCTCGTCGTCGAACAGCAGCACGACCGTGATATCGTCCGGCGCGGCTTGCAGCAGGTAGTCGGCGGCGCGCTCCTGGTCCAGCAGCACGCGCATGGCGTCCTTGAGCTGCGCCTGCCCGTCGCCGGTCATGCTGCCGGAGAAGTCCAGCGCGTAGATCGTGAACGACGGCTTGCGGAAGGTGGTCTGGTAGAGCACCAGCGCCTCGCGGATCACGTCCGCTTTCGGGAACGTGATCGGCACGATGGTGCGCGCCGGGTCAATGCCCCAGGCCGGGTTGAAGATCGCCGGGTTCGCGTTGGACATGCTCATGCCCACCTTACCGGCGCGGCGGCCCAGGTTGATGATCTGCTGCTGTGTCTCATCGGAGAGCAGGAATTCCTGCAATTTGAGGAACAATTCCTCTTTGGCCGCGTCGCCCTTGTTCACGTAGCCCAGCGGCGAGTCCGCGACCGCCAGCCCATCGACCGGGTAAACGGCGTAGAGCGGCTCTTTGCCGAGCGCGGTCAGCTTCTGGTTGACCTCGATGATCATCGCCTCATAATTGATCATCGCGTCGCAGTCGTCGTAATGCTCGTAGCACAGGTCCATCAGCCAGCCGGAACTGCCCGACGAGCGATCCACCGCGCCCAGGATGCGCTTGATCTGCGCGGCCACCTCAGGATCGCGCAGGTGGTCGGCGTTCAGCACGTCCGGCTGTTCGGCGAAGGCGTACAGGAACGCGAAATACGCGCTCGCGCCGGAGTTCGACTGCGTGGCGCTGGTCATCATCATGCGGATATCTTTGTTCTCGGCGGCTGTGAGGATATCCGCCGTAGTCACGTCGGCATCGACCCAGCCCAGGTTCTCCGCGATTGACTTCTTGACGCCCAGCACAACCGGCGAACGCAGGATACTGGCCGTGTGCTTGACCACGCTGTACTGGTCGCCCAGGTCCAGCCAGATGCTATTGGCGGGCCACACCGCGTCATAGTCCGTGACGCCGTCCTCAATATCGAGCATGATATCCAGCGAGCCGAGATACTCGATCTGGATGTTCACGCCCTGGCCCCTGGCCCACTCCTGGATAATCGGCTCAATCGTGCGGTTCTCCGACCCGGCCACGATGGTCAGGTCCGGCGGCCCGGCGGGCTGCCCGCTCTGTCCGCCGCTGCCCGACTCGGAATCATCACACGCGGATAACACCAGCGCCGCGAGAATCAGCAGCACCAGCGGCATTGACAACATCTTGCGCAAAGTGACCATAGAGGGTTTTTTCTCCTTAACACGCTGTTCAAACACCCAACGGCTAACACACCAAGCATAACGCAAAACCGCGATTCGCTTGGCTAAATCGCCTTAACCTTTGCACCCACTAATCTCAAGGGGTCGCCAACACTACTGTATGACAGGTTCCGGCGCGGGGCAAGCCCCGGAGATTGGGGGAAGGGCCGGTTTTGCGGTACAACAGGGGAGGAGTCGTCAGTTGACAGTGGTCAGTTGGACTGGTTGCCGGGGGCCACCCGGTGAATCCGCGATTCACTGTAGCGATGTCATAATTACTTCTACGCCAAAGGAACATAAATACCATGCGCCTCCGCGAAATGCCGCGCGAACTGCTGCTGATGACGCTGGCGATGATCATCGCCAACACTGCCGGAATGATGTTCTTCCCGCTGCTGCCGCTGTACCTGGAAGACCTCGGCGCGTCCGTGCAACAGGTCGGGCTGTTTTTTACGCTGCAAGTGATCCTCGCGCTGACCTCGCGCATCTTCGGCGGCTGGATTTCCGATCACAGCGGGCGCTTGCCGACAATCGCGCTGGGCGGCATGTCCGGCGTGATCGGCTACCTGGGGTTTACGCTGGCCCCGACGTGGCAGTGGGTCTTCATCGGCGCGCTGTTCGGCGAGATCAGCGCGTCACTGGTCGCGCCGAGCTTTCAGGCGTATATCGCCGAGCAAGCCCCGGAGGGCAAAACCAGCAGCACGTTTGGACTGGTCAACGGCCTGTTTGCGATCTGCATGATCATCGGGCCGCTGCTGGGCGGGTTCGTGGCGGAGCGCTTCGGGTTCAAAACGCTGCTGTGGGCCGCCACCGCGATCTACGCCACCGCCAGCGTCATGCGGCTGTGGATGGCGCGCGGAATGCGTTTCCGGGCGGGCGAGCTGCGCCCGCGCGAGCTGGTCCGCGACCTGCGCGCTATGCTGGTGCTGCTGCTGGGCGGCGGGCTGCT
>CAZMNL010000328.1:0-4148 GCA_964567525.1 uncultured Anaerolineaceae bacterium | reverse complement strand
GGTGTGGCTGCCGAACGACTGCCGCCCGCACACCGCCCCCGGATTGACGATCATCAGCGTACCGTGTTGGACCTGCATAGGCGTGTGCGTGTGGCCCAGCACGACAATATCGATATCTTCCCCGGCTTCCCTGGCGATGCGTTCAAACACGGGGGAGCGACTGGTGGCAAAGACGTATTGGACATTGCTCCAGGGTGTGCCGTGCGCCACCAGCACGCGCACGCCTTCCCACTCGAAGCGGCGCGTTTTGGGCAGCGCACCGGTAAAGTCCAGCGTCTCGTCTTGCAGCCAGTACCCGCGCGCCTTGAGCACCTGCGGATCGCCGTTTTTGCGCAGCCAGACCTGGTTACTGGCCGCGTCCTCATCATGATTGCCCAGCACACACGGAATCTCCTCCGCACGGATGCGCGCGACGACCTCATCCCCTTCGCGGCCTTTTTCCAGCAGGTCCCCGGCACACACAATCTGCGCCACGCCCTGCCCTTTTAAGAGGTCGATGGCGAGCCGCAGGCTGTCGAGTTCGGCGTGTACGTCAGAGATGAAACCAATCCGTGTGGACATGTTAGCGTTTCCCTTTGCGCTGATATCCCGCTTGCACACAATCATAGCACGGTCGCGGGGTAGGGCGCGATCTGCGCATGATGCGCGGCGGGGTAATCGCTTCAAATGTGGGAACTGGCCTCACCCCCCTGGCCCCCCTCTCCAGCAAAGCTAGAGAGGGGGGAATCCGATTATCATGCGACTGAAAGTCTCCCTCTCCAACTCGCTTGAAGAGGGGGCGCGACCTGCGGTCGCGTTGGGGGTGAGGGCTACTCCGCGCGCAGCGCCAGCGACTTGCTCTCGATGATCCCCTGCGCCATCTGCACGAAGTCCTCGACGGACATCGCGCCGAGGTCCGCGCCATCGCGCAGGCGCACGCTCACCGCGCCGTCTTCGACATCGCGGTCGCCCGCGATCAGCATCCAGGGGATTTTCTGCCCCGTCGCCAGCCGGATTTTGTTGCCCATGCGGTTCTCGGAGGCGTCCACTTCCGCGCGGATACCGGCGGCGCGCAGTTTACGCGCCACGTCCTTCATGTAGTCGATGTGCCGGTCCGCAATCGGGATCAGCATCACCTGAACCGGGTGCAGCCACGCCGGGAACGCGCCCGCGTAGTGTTCGATCAGCACGGCGACGAAACGCTCCATGCTGCCGTACAGCGCGCGGTGGATCATGATCGGCTGGTGGCGCTCGTTGTCGTCACCGATGTATTCGAGTTCGAAGCGCTCCGGCAGGTTGTAGTCCACCTGGATCGTGCTGATCTGCCATTCCCGCTTGAGCGCGTCACGGATGATGAAATCCAGCTTGGGGCCGTAGAAAGCCGCTTCGCCCTCTTCTACCGTGAAGTTGATGCCCTTTTTCTCCGCCGCCGCGATGATCGCCGCTGCCGCGCGGTCCCAGTTCTCGTCCGCGCCAACGTACTTATCACTTTCGGGATCGCGCACACCCACGCGCGCGCGGTAGTCCGTCAGGCCCAGGCCGTTGAGAATGAACTCGACCAGTTCGATCACGTCGATGAACTCGTCTTCCAACTGTTCCGGCGTGCAGAAGATGTGCGCGTCGTCCTGCGTGAAGCCGCGCACGCGCGTCAGCCCGTGCAGTTCGCCCGACTTCTCGTAGCGATAGACCGTGCCGAACTCGGCATAGCGCAGCGGCAGGTCGCGGTACGAGTGCAGTTCATCCTTGTAGATGTGGATATGGTGCGGGCAGTTCATCGGCTTCAGCATGAAGTGATCGCCCTCAACCTCGAACGGCGAATACTGGCTGTCCTTGTAGTAGGGGTAGTGCCCGGAGCGCTCGTACAACGCGATACGCGCGATGTGCGGCGTCATGATCGGCTGGTAACCGCGTGATAGCTGCACGTCGCGCAGGAAGCGTTCCAGCAGGTCACGCAGGACCGCGCCGTTCGGCTTCCATAGCGGCAGGCCCTTGCCCACTTCCGTGCTGAACGTGAACAGGCCAAGTTCCTGCCCGATGCGGCGGTGATCGCGCTTTTTGGCTTCTTCGAGCAGCGCCAGGTATTCCTGCAACTGGTCGGACGTTTCCCAGGCCGTACCGTAGATGCGCGTGAGCATCTCGCGGTTTTCGTCGCCGCGCCAGTACGCGCCCGCCGGAGCCTTAAACGTGATGCTGATCGCCTTGGGGTTGATCTCGCGCGTGTTCTCGACATGCGGCCCCCGGCACAGGTCCTCGAACGTGTCCTGCATATACGTGCTGATCACGACCGGCTCGTCGGTCTTCTGGCCGTATTCGTCGATGCCACCGTGTTCCAGCCCGTCGATCAGTTCGAGCTTGTGCGGCTGGTCGGCGAAAATCCGGCGCGCTTCGGCGGCGCTCACTTCCTTGCGCGTGAAGACGTGCCCCTGCTTGATGATCTGCTTCATGCGCTTTTCGATGGCTTTCAGGTCCTCGTCGGTCAGCGCGCGCGGCAGGTCGAAGTCGTAGTAAAAGCCGTCCTCAATCGGCGGGCCGATGGCGATCTTGGCGTCCGGGAATTGTTCCAGCACGGCCTGGGCCATGACGTGCGCCGTCGAGTGACGGATGCGGTACAGTTTGCTGTCTTCGTAGCGTTCCACCAGTTTTACTCCTCAGATTGTGCGTTTCATCAGCCGCCGTGCTGCCGCGCGCGGTTCCGGCACGCGCGCACAAATCGCGCATGCGCCTGGCGCACGAAAACAGATGGCGGCGGTTAAGCGGATACGTTGGGGGCGAACAGGGGCGATCTGCGCTGTGCCCTGCTGCCTGCGCGATGCGGTCTTTGTGGGGTCGCCTGCCCGTTACAGCAGCGCCACATCACCGGCAGGGATCAGCGCACACCGTCCCTACCGGGGCCGCCCGGTGAAAGTTCGAGTTATCGTGTCGGTGTCGGTGTCGGTCATGCGGCCTTGCCTCCCTTGCCGTTGTCTGATGGCTCGCTGCGCTCAAAGATATTGAATACCGTTTCGAACACGCCCAACGCCATCAGGTTATCAACCACGTCTTCGATCACATCCACCGTAAGCCGTTCGACGATGACGTGCGGCGTATCGACGGTGATGAACTGCGTGGCAGTCAGCAGGTCCTTATAATCGCGTGCTACGTTAAGACTGATCTGCATTTCCTGCTGCAAGTGCGGCAAGGTGACAAAATGCGCCTGCCACAGTTCGTCATTTTCCAGTTCTACCAGCACATCGGCGCTGTCCGAAGTCGGGTCGAAGTTTACTTCGGGCGCGGGTTCGATCCATACACGTTTGACTAACACGGCCTTATATACCTCTAGGGGCTACGTAAACGGATGTCTGTCAGGGTTATTCACCCGGTCAGGCTTCGCCATGAAAATAAGTACCCCATCCCCGCGTGACCTGCGGTCACGTCCCCCCTTCCCTCAGGTAAGGGGACACCTAAACGCTTCTGGCGTCAGAAACATGGAACGGGCAATTATTTCTGTGGATCAGCGTTACACCCAGTCTACACCGGTTTGCCCCCAAAAATGAAGACCCCCACCCCAAAAATCCTATGGGGCGAGGGTCTTTTAGTCTCCACGCGGTTCCACCCAGGTTCAACGTGCGGTTTGTGTCCACACGTCCTCAATGGGGCCGGTAACGGGGCCAACCGGCGGCACATACTGGGCGGCTGATGGCCTGCCGTTCTGCGCCGCGCTCACGGGGGGTGTTCCGAACCTGCCGGACGAGCGGGGTTGCAGTCTGTGCCCCGTTCTCCCTGGTGACCGGCATCCGGTCCGTACTCGTCCCGATCATCGCATTGGTGTGATGCGTCTGTGCTGTTCATAGTAGCGCAGACTCGGCGGCGGTGTCAAGTGGAAGTCCGCGCGGGGTGTGTGCAAAACCTGACAGCGACGCTCTGAGCCTCACGCACCGGCCCCTGTGGTGATCTTCTCTCTTGCTCGTAATCTATCACGCTCCCCTGTACGAACTCGCCATGCCCGAAGCTCCCCGACTGCGCTATAATCTGAGGCGTTGATCGTTCTGACGACAGATTGAGGTCCACCGTGCGACAAACCGTATATCCATTCACAGCGATTGTAGGTCAGGAACGCATGAAACGCGCCCTCATCCTGCATGCCGTCAATCCCAGCATCGGCGGTGTCTTGATTCGTGGCGAACGCGGTA
>CAZMNL010000327.1:0-4160 GCA_964567525.1 uncultured Anaerolineaceae bacterium | reverse complement strand
CCAGCTTATTTGGGTGATTTATTTCCTGGATCAGCCCAAAACAGATACCCTCCGGTTTTCTCTCTTTTCTGCTGAAAACCTCAGTGTCCTCTGTGGTGCATCTTTTTGCCCCAAATTTGAAACACACCCTGCCCAACAACGTTTCCACTCTTCGCGCACGTTTTTTGCTTGTGGGAGGTAGTTGTCGTTTGTGATTTCAGCGTGACGTGTTTTTCATGATCCTGGAAGCGGGTACGAGTTGCATTCTAATGCAAATACGTCTAGGATTCATCGTTAGGATGTAGAAACATCATCAACCTTGAAGCGTACCCCACAAGGAGGTGTTGTTTTTGCCATTTTACGTTCCTGGTTCTACCGAATCTGTTATGCATATCTGTCACTGAGTTCAGGAGAATTATAAAAGATGAAGAAGTTTGTTGTTTTTGCTGTTATTTTGACCCTCGCGGTGGCACTGGTCCCGATGCAGGGCAACACCCGCCAGACTGAAGCGCAGGATAAGGTCCTGTTGACGATTGAAAGCTGGCGTAACGATGACCTTGCGATCTGGGAAGACGTGATCATCCCCGCCTTCAATGCCCACTACCCGAACATCGAAGTCGTGTTCGAGCCGGCAGCCCCGACCGAATATAATGCGGCACTGCAAGCCAAGCTCGACGGCGGGACCGCCGGCGATCTGATCACCTGCCGCCCGTTTGACCTGTCGCTGGACCTGTTCAAACAGGGACACCTGGTTTCGCTCAACGACCTGCCGGGCATAGAACACTTTGGCAGCGTCGCGCGCAGCGCCTGGATCACGGACGATGGCTCAGACGTGTTCTGCGTGCCGATGGCCTCGGTGATTCACGGTTTCCTCTATAATGTCGATGCCTTCAACGAAGTCGGCGTAGAAGAACCCGCCACCGAGCAGGAATTCCTGGATGCGCTGCAAGCCATCAAGGATGATGGACTGTACCAGCCGCTTGCCATGGGCACCGTGGACCTGTGGGAATCCGCCACCATGGGTTACCAGAATATCGGCCCGAACTACTGGAAGGGCGAAGAAGGTCGCCTGGGCTTGATCGAAGGCACCATCGGTTACGACGAAAACGGCTTCCTCGAAGCATTTGAGGCGCTGGCCCGTTGGCAGCCCTACATGCCGGAAGGCTATCAGGCGGTCACCTATCCGGATTCGCAGAATCTATTCGCATTTGGCGTTGCCGTTGTCTTCCCCGCTGGCTCGTGGGATATCGGCACCTTCCGTAACATGGACCTGGACTTCGAGATGGGCGCGTTCAAGCCGTCGGTTCCCGAAGGCAACGAAGAATGCTACATCAGCGACCACGTGGACATCGCGATGGGCGTGAACGCCGACAGCCCGCACGTCGAAGAAGCGAAAATCTTCCTCGAATGGATGACCACCGCAGAATTCGCCGAACTGTACTCCAACCAACTGCCGGGCTTCTTCACGCTGTCGGATCACTCGATCACGCTGGAAGACCCGATCGCGCAGGAATTCCTCGACTGGCGCAACGAATGCAACTCGACGATCCGTTCCGCCTACCAGATTCTCTCGCGCGGCGAGCCAAACAACGAGCTTGACCTGTGGAACTACAGCGCGCAGGTGCTCAACGGCGACGTTTCGCCCGAAGAAGCTGCCACCAAGGTCCAGGAAGGTCTGGAAGCCTGGTACGAACCGCAGATGGAATAAGCTTGAGCTGAGTTTGTAGCTCTCTTGGGGTGCCGGTGGTGTCGCTGCCGGCACCCCGCGTTATACTTGGTCTTGATTACGACTGAAGTTATGCACTTTTTGATGGCGCATGTTTCCCGGTGTCATGCCAGGGTGGGTTCACAGTCATCAGTTCACAGTTATCAGTTCACAGTTATCAGTAAAACCTGGGGGCGCGCTCCGAGCCAACACGCTGATCACTGACCACTGTTGACTCCCCAAAAATCTGCGTGCTGTGCCGTAACCACATAACTTTAGTTGCGACTTATTTTTGGAGAGATCGCCATGAACCTTGCCCCACCACGCAATCCACGACGACGGTTTCCTGTACACATCTTTGTGTTCCTTGCACCTGCGTTCATCATCTATACCATGTTCATGATCTACCCGCTCGTCGATTCGTTGCGGCTGAGCCTGTACACGATGAACGAAGCCCGCGAAGAGCGCTACGTGGGGCTGGAGAATTACGACCGCCTGATCAATGACGAACGCTGGAGCGAGCGCCTGGAAGGGGCGATCTGGAATAACATCGAATTTTCGCTGATCCATATGTTCGTGCAGAACCCGATCGGGCTGCTGCTGGCGGCGCTGCTGTCCTCGCAGTTCGTCCGCTTCCGGACGATCTACCGCACGTTGATTTTCACACCAACGGTGCTATCGGTCGTGCTGATCGGGTTCATCTGGAAGATGATTCTAAGCCCCATCTGGGGCATCTCCGCCGACATTATCGAATTCGGGAATTCGCTGGATGTGCTCGGCCTGTATGAGTTGGAAAACAAGCCCTGGCTCGGCCTGGAAGAAACCGCGCTGGCTACGCTCTCGCTGATCTCGGTGTGGCAGTGGGTCGGCATCCCGATGATGCTGTTCCTCGCCGCGCTGATCGGCATTCCTGACGAACTGGTCGAAGCGGCACGCGTCGATGGTGCGACGGCGTGGGGCGTGTGGTGGCGGATCAAGTTCCGCTTGATCCTGCCGACAGTCGGCGTGGTGAGCATTCTCACATTCGTGGCGAACTTCAACGCCTTCGACCTGATCTATACCACGCAAAAAGCCGCTGCCGCGCCGAACTATTCGACGGACCTTCTCGGCACGTTCTTCTATCGCACGTTCTTTGGCATCCAGCTTCAGGCGGGCAACCCCACGATGGGCGCGACGGTTGCGGGCGTGATGTTCTTGATTATCCTGACCGGCGTGCTGATCTATATGTTCGGTTGGCAGCGCCGCATTACACAGATTGATTATTAAGGGGGGGGCGGATGGCAACCGTACAGGCTGTTCAAAAGCGCACAAGCCCGTTAAAAACTTGGTGGCAAAAGTTACGCCTGGGGCATAACCTGCAACTGGTGGGCGCGCACGCCCTGCTGCTCGCCTACACGTTCCTGGCCCTTGCGCCGGTCGCCCTGATCGTGATGAACTCGTTTAAGAGCCGTCGCGCGATCTTCACCGACCCCTACTCGTTCCCCAACAGCGAAACATGGGACCCGGTCGGGTATGAAACCGTGTGGGAGCGCGCGAGCTTTCCCAACTATTTCCAGAACAGCATTTTTGTCACGGTGGGCGCGCTGGCGCTGATCATGATTGCCGGTACGATGGCGGCGTGGGCGCTGGCCGAATACCGCTTCCCCGGCAATACCTTCATGGGCCTGTACATGGCGCTGGGCATCATGATCCCGATCCGCCTGGGCACGGTCAGCATTCTGGAACTCGTCAAAGACCTGGGGCTGATTGATACATTATGGGCGCTGATCCTGGTGTATACTGCGCAGGGGCTGCCGCTGGCGATCTTCATCCTATCGAACTTCATGCGCACTGTGCCACGCGATCTTAAAGACGCGGCGCGCGTGGATGGGGCCAGCGAGTATCGTATTTACCTGATGATCCTGCCGCTGGTGCGCCCGGCCATCGGGACCGTGATGGTCTTCAACATGATCCCGATCTGGAACGATCTGTGGTTCCCGCTGATTCTCGCGCCGTCGGAGAAGGTCAAGACGGTCACGCTCGGCGCGCAGACGTTCCTGGGCCAGTTCGTCAACGACTGGAACGCGGTGTTAGCGTCGCTGTCACTGGCGATGCTGCCAATGGTGATCCTGTATATCATCTTCTCGCGGCAGTTGATTCGCGGCCTGACTTCCGGCGCGGTGAAATAGTTCATCAGTTGACAGTGTTCGGTTGTCAGCAGTCAGTAGCAGGCTGTCGCCGCACACAGTCGTCGCTTGCTCTTGCTAACAGCTTAAAGCTAATCGCCAAAAGCTATTTTTGAGTGAGGAGAATTATGTTTAAAGTCGGTCTGATTGGGACCGGGTTCATGGGCGAATTCCACGCGCGCGCCTGGGCACAGACTCCGGCAAAGCTGGTCGCGGTCACGTCCAAAAACCCGGAACGAGACTGTGAAGTTTGCGAACGCTACGGTTCGGAGCGCTACGACAGCATAGAGCAAGTGATCGACGCGGTGGAT
>CAZMNL010000326.1:0-4172 GCA_964567525.1 uncultured Anaerolineaceae bacterium | reverse complement strand
TTCACCAAGCCGCTGCCCCCGGCCTACCCGTAAACGTTTCGTTCGTGCCATAACCTGCACGGCGCTGCCGTGCCAGGCGGTGGGAGGGGCAACCCTCCCACCGTGCTAAACCGGTGGTTTGCGGTTAGAGAACTTTAGCTGTTGGCTGGCGGTTTTTAGGGTAGTGTAGACGGAACAATCGCTACCCAAACGCTAAAGAGTAAGGCCGATCCAGAGAAATAATTTGCCCGCTTGGTGTCTCCCTACGACCACTTTTTAAGGTCCCCTTGCCTGAGGGAAGGGGGGACGTGGCCCTAGGCCACGCGGGGATGGGGTAATTATTTTTATGGTCAAGCCTGATGACACAGCCGTGTTGAACGTTGTCAACCGATGTCGCCGGTGCGTTCAACGCTTCAGCAAGGAAGGTCGTACCATTGGAAAAAGAACCCGTATTACGTGTTGAGCGCGTTTCAAAAGCCTTTCCGGGGGTTCAGGCGCTCAAAGATGTGGATTTTGAGGTCTACCCCGGCGAAGTTGTTGCCCTGCTCGGCGAGAACGGCGCGGGCAAATCCACCCTCATGAAGATTCTGGCCGGGGCGTACCAGAAGGACGAAGGCCGTATCTTTCTGCGCGGCGAAGAAATCCGCCCCCAGAATACCGCCCATTCGCAAGAACTGGGGATTGCCACGATCTACCAGGAGTTTACGCTCACGTTGAACCAGAGCGCCGCCGCCAATATTTACATGACGCGCGAGCCGCGCTTGGGTGGCGTGCTGGCTCCCTTCAAGCTGGTCAACCGGCGCAAGATGGAGCAGAACGCGGCGGGCTTGCTGGATCGCGTTGGGGCGAACGTGTACCCCGCCGAACCGGTCGAGAACCTCTCAGTGGCAGAACGCCAGCAGGTCGAGATCGCTAAGGCGCTGGCGATTGATGCGCAGATTTTGATTATGGACGAGCCGACTTCCGCCCTGGGGCCAGAAGAAACCGAGCGGCTGTTTGAGATTATGCGCAACCTGCGCGAGCGCGAGCTGTCGTTGATCTTCATCACGCACCGCCTGGAAGAAGTGATGGAAGTGGCCGACCGCATCATTGTGCTGCGTGACGGCGAGCGTGTCGGCACGCTCACCACCGCTGAGACCGATATCGACGAGATTATTCGCCTGATGGTCGGGCGCGAACTGAAAGACCAGTTCTTCCACAAGGAAACGGTCGAAATCGGCGATGTGGTGCTGCGCGTGGAGCATCTCTCGCGGCATCGCGTGGTGCGCGATGTCTCGTTCGATCTGCGCGCGGGCGAGATTCTCGGTTTTGCCGGGTTGGTCGGGGCCGGGCGTACCGAAACCATGCGCCTGATCTTTGGCGCGGACCGGCGCGACAACGGCGATATCTGGCTCAACGGCCAGCGCGTCGATATTCAATCCCCGGTGGACGCGATGCGCGCCGGGATCGGCTTGATCCCGGAAGATCGCGGTAATCAGGGATTGGTGCTGGAAAACACCGTGCTGTTCAATATGGTGCTGCCATCGCTGCGGCGCTTCAGCCAGGCGAGTTTTGTGCAGCAGCGGACCTCGCGTCAGGTGGCACAGGACTATGTGGATCGCTTGAGCGTGCGCACGCCAAGCATGGCGCAGTACGTCAAGAATCTGTCCGGTGGCAACCAGCAAAAGGTCGTGCTGGCGAAGTGGTTGATGGTGAACCCCAACGTATTGATCATGGATGAGCCGACGCGCGGGATTGATGTCGGCGCGAAAGCCGAAATTCACGCGCTGATGTCGGAACTCGCTGCCCAGGGGATCAGCATCATCATGATCTCGTCCGAAATGCCGGAAGTCATGGCGATGAGTGATCGCATCGTCGTGATGCACGAGGGACGAGTCGCCGGTATTCTGAATCGAGAAGACGCCACTCAAGAGCGCATTATGGGGCTGGCGAGCGGTCAATATGAAACTGAAGATCATACTCAACAGAATGATTTAGAGAGCATAGTCGCATGACACAATTAGCAACTGAAGTGAACGGGACGCGCGGTCCCAAACCCTCCGGCGCATCGTATCGCTGGCTGCGGAATATCGTCACAGGGCAGGACATTGGTGTGTTCTTGATCCTGATGCTGGCTATCGTGTACCTGTCGTGGAAGACGGATACCTTCACCACGCAGCAGAATATCCGCAACGTGACGCTGTCCTTTTCGTGGATTGCGATTGCCGCGTTCGGGCAAACGCTGGTGATCATCACCGCCGGGATCGATCTTTCCACCGGCTCGGTGATGGCGCTTTCCGGTCTGGCGGCGGCGTATTTCATCAGCGGCGACAAATCGCCCTGGGCCGTGCAAGCCGTGAGCGAATCCGGGCGCGATGTGATGGTTGTTGCGACCCAATATGTGCCTGTCGCACTGTTAGCCGGTTGTGCTATGGGGTTGTTTCTTGGGGCGGTCAACGGCTCACTGATCGCCTGGGCCGGGCTGCCGCCGTTCATTGCCACGCTGGGCATGATGAGTATTGCGCGTGGGTTCTGCTACGGTTGGACGCAGGGCTTGCCCTTCCGCCAGTTGAACGCTGATTTCCGCCAGATCGGGCAGGGAGAACTGACCTTCGCCGGTTGGGATTTACCTTACCCCACGCTGATCATGCTGGTGCTCGCGCTGGTGATGACGATCTTCCTGCTGCGCACGGTGTGGGGCTATCGTATCTACGCGCTGGGCGGCAACGAACAGGCGGCGGAACTGTCGGGCATCAATACGCGGCACGTCAAACTGCTGGCCTACGCGCTGGCCGGTCTGCTGGCCGGTCTGGGCGGTACGCTGATGACCGCGCGCCTGGGCGTAGCCGCACCGACGGCAGCGCAGGGCTACGAGCTGGACGTGATCGCGGCGGTGTTCATCGGCGGGGCCAGCGTGAAGGGGGGCAAGGGTACGATTGTTGGCACGCTCTTTGGGGCCGGGCTGATGCAGGTGATCCGTAATGGGTTGAACCTGACCGGTTTTGAGGCGTACTGGCAGCCTGCCGCGATTGGTTCCGTGATCATCATTGCGATCATGTTGGACCGCGCACGCCAGAACCCGCAGGTTGCCGCGTACTTCCGGCAGGTCGAAGGCCGGGTCGCGGTCGTATCGGTGCTGCTGATGTGCATCGCGGCGTTTGTGCTTTCGCTGGTGCTGGGCAACGGCGCGGACGCGATGATCTGGTTCATGGCGGCGCTGCCGGTGTTCTCGATCCTGTACTTCCTGTACTATCGCAGCAGCGTGTATGACCTGAATCCGCAGGCGATGGACTGGGTGAGCATCACGTCCTACCTGGGGTTGTCCGCGCTGGTCCCTGCCGGGTTGGTGCTGCTGGGCGGCGACAGTGTCAATGACGCAGTGATGATCGGGTTGCAAGGGTTGGGCGTGTGCGTGGTGCTGCTGGTGCTGTGGATCGTCATGCGCCGGGTGTTGAAGCCGATCTTCAGAAACGCAGAAGCCGCCGCATAAGCCGCAGTTGGGCGCATGCAACATGCGCACGGAGCAGCCGCGCGCTGCTCCGTGCTTCTCATAAATTGTTCATTTTGACACGGGAAGCCCCCCCTAACTATTAGGGGGCGCAGTCGAATCTTCTCTGCTGCTACAATATGGCTACAAGCATTCAGGACGTAGTGCGGATACAAGGAGATTCACCGATGAAATGCCCTGTATGTAAGGACCCCGATCTGGTAATTTCTGACCGGCAAGGCGTGGAAATCGATTACTGCCCGAACTGTCGCGGGGTGTGGCTGGATCGCGGTGAGTTGGACAAGATCATCGACCGCGCAGCCGCGGCGGCGGCTCCGCCGGTCCAGGCGCAGAATGCCGAGCGGCGCGCGGATGACGAGCGTAAGAGTGACCGCCAAGATTATGCACCCAGGAAGAAGAAACGCGAGTCATTCCTGAGCGACCTGTTCGATTTCTAGCTGTGTTTGTTCGCCGCATTTCGTAGTTACCCGGTTGATTGCCAGTTCGCCTATTCCCGCGCTGTCTTTACCCTACAGCGACGGTGCGGACTGGCAATCAAGCGTTTTTGCACCTCGCCGGATAGGGCGCTTGCTCATCGGACAGGATTGCTGTAACCTAAATGTAGTTTGTTCTTAGCTGATTGCTTAATGCTAATAGCTTGCGGCTACTTTTAACGCTCAAGTATAGATCGGGTGCATTTTGATTCGTAGGGGACGTATGGTTGGGT
>CAZMNL010000325.1:0-4174 GCA_964567525.1 uncultured Anaerolineaceae bacterium | reverse complement strand
TCTCTGCGCCCGCGGGCTGATGATGTACGGGCAGATGACGGCGGGATCGTGGATTATATCGGCACGCAGGGGATTCTACAGGGCACGTATGAAACGCTCGGCTCGCTGGCTCGCCAAGCCGGGTGGGGCAGCCTGAAGGGGAAATTTGTCCTGACTGCGGGATTGGGCGAGATGGGCGGCGCGCAGCCGCTGGCTGTGACGATGAACGAAGGCGTCGCGCTGATTGTGGAAGTGGACCCGCGCATGGCTGAGCGGCGGCTGCTGATGCGTTATGTCGATGTGGTCACGGACGATCTGGACGATGCGCTCAGGCTTGTTAAGGCGGCCAAAGATCAGGGCAAACTGCTGTCAGTGGGTTTGATCGGCAATGCTGGCGTGGTGTTTCCGGCGCTGGTCAAGCGCGGCGTGGTGCCGGACGTGGTAACGGACCAGACCTCAGCGCACGATACACTGTCCTACGTGCCGCACGGCCTGACGTTTGATGCGGCGATGGCGCTCAAGGACAGCGATCCCGCCGAATACCAGCAGCGCGCGCGGCAGACGATGGCGATCCACTGTCAGGCGATGCTGGACTTCCAGAAAAGCGGCGCAATCGTGTTCGATTACGGCAATAATCTACGCCAGCGTGCCTATGATGAGGGTGTCACTGATGCGTTTGATTATCCGGGATTTGTGCCTGCGTATATCCGCCCGCTGTTCTGCGAAGGCAAGGGGCCGTTCCGGTGGGTGGCGCTCTCCGGCGATCCGGAGGACATTTACCGCACGGATGAAGCGATCCTGGACCTGTTCCCCCAGGATGAACACCTCGCGCGTTGGATCAAGATGGCGCAGCGGGATGTCGAGTTCCAGGGCTTACCCGCGCGCATTTGCTGGTTAGGCTATGGCGAGCGCGCCCAGGCCGGTTTGAAGTTCAACGAATTAGTGGCGTCCGGCGTGGTCAAAGCGCCGATTGTGATCGGGCGCGATCACCTGGATTCGGGATCGGTGGCCTCGCCGAACCGCGAAACCGAGGGGATGCGAGACGGTACAGATGCCGTGTCCGATTGGGCGATCCTGAATGCATTGCTCAATGCGGTAGGTGGGGCAACATGGGTCAGTTTCCATCATGGCGGCGGCGTCGGTATTGGTTACAGCCAACACGCCGGGCAGGTGATCGTCGCGGACGGGACGCCGGAGGCCGAGCGCCGGTTGCAGCGCGTACTCACCACCGATCCTGGTATGGGGGTCGTGCGTCACGCCGATGCGGGCTATCCTGAAGCAATTGAAGCGGCTGTCCGGCACGGAATCAAGATTCCCATGCTACAATCCAGATAGGGTAAGTCGCCGATTGCACCTGCTTGCACTATACTAAGTCGGATTTTGCGCTGTGGGAGAGACGAATGGTCAGAGAGTATCGTAGCGAAATTTTAGAGCGGACCCTCCGCACTTTACATACCGCTGTTCCCGGCATTATTGCGTCAGTCATCGTAAATATCGATGGTTTGCTGGTATCCGCTTATCCACCGGGCAACGAAGATGATTATTCAGAGAATCCCACCAGCAGCCCGCAGGTTGCGGCGATGGCCGCGACGTTGACTGGTTTGGCTGAACGTACCTTAGGGCGGTTAGCCCAGGGTGAACTCGAACGCCTGTTGATGGAGGGCGAAGAAGGCGTGATGATCGTCTACCCGGCAGGACGAGCGACGCTGGCTGTGCTGGTAGAGAAGGATGTCAAAATGGGGATGGTGCTGTACGCGGCCTCGCGCGCTCGTAATGACGTGGTGAAGATTCTCGGTAGCTAGCCCAGCACACCTGGCCTTGAACACTGCTCACGTGTTGAAATTCCCGCTTGAAAACCGCATTGCGCCAGGTGAATCGGTCACACGGACTGGACGATTAGAGCGCGGCTGAGACGGAATCAGTCGCGCTTTTTGTCGGTGGATTCCTGTTCGTCTTTGGGGGGTTCTTGTGTTTCTTGTTTGGCCTGGCCGGATGTATTTTCCGCCGGGCTTGTTTGCGACGTTTGCGGGGCAGTTTCATCTGCCGGTTTGACATCTGATTTAGATGGTTCTACTGCCGGTTGTGATGGCCCCAATTTGTCCGTTTGCGCTTTATCTTGCGACGGTGCAGGCTTGTTTGTTTGCGCTGCCGGTTTGACATCTGATTTAGGTGGTTCTACTGCCGGTTGTGATGGCCCCAATTTGTCCGTTTGCGCTTTATCTTGCGATGGTGCAGGCTCGCTTGTTTGTGCTGCGGGGGACGGTTGGGCTTGTTGAGCCGAAGTGGGTTCATCAGGCGGCTTAGTTTCTGCTTTTTTCTCAGCAGACGCGGTAGTGTCTGTTGTGGGGGCGGAAGCCTGTTTTTCTGGTGTGGGTTTATCCGGCGGTGTAGATTCAAACATCACGCGAATTATCATCTGCCCCAGCCGGATTTCGTCGCCGTTGTGCAGCCGGTAGGGCCGGTGTGCGCTCAGGCGTTGCCCATTTAAGTAGGTGCCGTTACTGCTGCCGAGGTCCCAAATATCGAGGCTCTGCTCATCGCTCTGCCGGATAGCTGCATGACGGCGACTGACACCCATACGGTATCCTGCAAAGGGAGTCAGATCAACATCGGGCATAGCCCCGGTTGCCGGGTCGCGTCGTCCAAAGATCGATTCATCCTTCGGTTCGAAGATGATCGGGTCCGGGCTGCCTTCGATTTCGAGTTTTAACAGGTCGCCTTTAGCAAACTTAGAGACACCCTGTACCTTGACATCGGTCAAAACACTGGAGTCGATCCCTACTTCAGCTTTTTCGGCATCTGTTGACGATTCCAGGGACTTAGTATCCAGCGGCATTTTCCCGATCAGGCTGGCTCCGCAGTTTTCGCAGAAAACAACCCCGGCCCGGTTGAGATGCCCGCAATTTGGACACTGTTGCATTCAACACCCCCTGCTGACTCGTAGCGGCCTCTCAAGGCACGGCACTGTACAGCAAATGATAGATGAGGTTGGATAATTTCACCAACTACTCGAAATTATAGCCATTCTCGCCATTGGATGCGAGTGTGTGTTTGTGCGGCACGCGAACAGTTGCAGCCGATAAACAGCGGATTCGATTATACCGGTACAAGTATACTACAAGTGGATTTGTTAGACCTGTGCGTAAAGGGCCAAATCATTCAAACACAAATTTAACTGCACACGCGCTGCAAGCAGCCGCGCAGAGCGCGCAGAGCAAAAGAAGTGAAGGCGGGTTTTTCTCTTGCGTGTTATCTCTCGTTTTGCAGCTCGCCCTCGACAAACCAGGCGAATTGATACAATAATGAACCGCTTGCACGTTGATCAAGTATAATTTAATGAAACCTGCGGAGAACTTTTTTCGATGAATGACTTCAATCCTGCCGATGGCGACTTGATTCGTCGTTTGCAGCAATCTGACCTGGATGCCCTGGGTATTCTATTTGAACGTTACCGGGCGCGCGTATATCGCACGGCGCTGGCGATTGTCCGCGATCCCGTGGTGGCTGAGGATATTTTGCAGGACTGTTTCCTCAAAGTGCATCATAATGCGGAGCGTCTGGATGTGGAGCGCCCCTTAGCGCCCTGGCTGTATCGCGTGACCGTGAACCTGAGCTATACCTGGCTGGCACGCGGCAAAAACCGCCGGGCGTCGTTGGATACGGTGGTGGACCGGTTGATCAGCCCGATGAAACAAGCACCCGATCAACTGACCGAACAAACCGAACTGCGTCAGAACGTGCGCAAAGCGATTGAGGCACTGCATATCGATCAGCGTGTCGTGGTTGTCTTATACTACCTTAACGGGTTAAGTCTTCAGGATATCGCGGAAATTCTCGATCTCCCGGTAGGGACGGTCAAGTCGCGACTGTATTATGCGCGCGAAAATCTGCGCGGCAAACTCGGTACCAATCTGATCTGGCTTCCTGAGGTTGCTCATGGCTATGTCTAACGTGATTCAACGACTGCTGTTGTTCCTGGGGCGTTCTGAAGAAGTTGATGCAGTGCTAGACGATTGGATAAAGGACGCGCTGCTCGAAGAAGCGGTGGCCCAACCGCCCTCTGGTGCGTGGGATCGCTTGCGGATGGTGCTGGAGCGCCGGCGCACGCGACGGCATGGCATGTGGGTGCTGGATGAACCGCTGCGCGATCCGCCCGAATCATTGGCGACATTGTTGAGTTGTTCGCAGTTCCAGC
>CAZMNL010000324.1:0-4176 GCA_964567525.1 uncultured Anaerolineaceae bacterium | reverse complement strand
GCTCTCAGTAGGATGATTCACTTTTATCGTATAACAGTGCTGTAGTTCATGCCCACCCGATACTGCCCAGGAACAGGCAGTCCCCGCTGAACACCACGTTGGCGCGGCGCAGCACATAGCTGACGTGCCCCGGCGAATGGCCGGGCGTGAACAGCACCTCAAACGCGAGACTCCCGGCGGTGATCGTTTCGCCCGGCGTGACGTAGGCATCGATCTCGGCGGCGGGGGGCACGTCGATGCGCAGCCAGTCGCGCACGCGCTTGGGCATGATCTTGATCTGCGCTTCCTCACGGATATGCACGCGGAAGGGTGCGCCGGTCATCTGTTTGAGGTCGCGGCTCGCCAGGATGTGATCGAAATGCCCGTGTGTTGCCAGGATTTCGCGGATCGTCCAGTCGCGGGCGCGCGCGGTTTCGAATAGCAGCGCGGCCTGGTCGCTGGGGTCGATCACCACAGCGTCACGGGTATCAGTGTCGCCGACGATGTAGCAGTTGGTTTGCAGCGGCCCCAATGTGAGCTTCAGGATTTCAATCGTCATGCGTTGATTTGCTTTCGGGTTACGGTCAGATGTTCGATGCTGCCCCTAAGTCTATCCATCCGGCAGGATCACCGCCAGTCCCCCCGCGCTGAGGGGTCACAAACGGGTTGATGTTGTTGACGAATCAAAAAGCCTCCCCCCCGCCCGCGCGTGCAGGTCGCGCGGTCTTCCCCCCTCTCCAGAGTGTGGAGAGGGGGGCCAGGGGGGTGAGGCTTTCAAACGACCTGTCACGACTCCCCCTGCCGCCCCAGCGACTCCAGCCGCCGCCGGACCTCGCGCTCGTAGCCGGTGTCCTTCGGGCGATACCAGCCCGGCGGCTCCATGCCCGGCGGTAAATACTGCTGCGCGACCCACCCGCCGGGGTAATCGTGCGGGTACTGGTACTGCCCGCGATCCCCGGCGGACTCTTCCATCGCGCGGCGGTAGTTCTCGCGCACCGGTCCGGCGAAGTTCTCGCTCTTGTCGCGCAGATACGGCGGGACCGGCCCGACGCCGTGTTCCTCGATGTGTCCGAGCGCCTGCCAGATTGCGCCCGCGCTGTTGGACTTCGGCGCAGTGGCGAGGTAAATGCAGGCGTGCGAGAGAAAATAATACCCTTCCGGCATCCCGACCCACTCATACGCCTGCGCCGCCGACGCCACGAATATCAACGCCTGCGGATCGGCCATGCCGATATCCTCGCTGGCGAGAATGAACATGCGCCGCAGGATGAAACGCGGGTCTTCCCCGGCGGTGAGCATGGTGGACATCCAATACAGCGCCGCGTCCACGTCCGAGCCGCGCACGCTCTTGATAAACGCGCTGATCGTGTCGTAGTGCGCGTCGCCGTCGCGGTCGTAGCGCACCGCGCGCCGCTGGATGCTCTCCGCCGCCACGTCGAGCGTGATGTGGATCACGCCGCCCTCACCGGGCTGGGTGGTCCGGGCGGCCAGTTCGAGCGCGTTCAGGGCGCTGCGCGCATCCCCGCCGGACACCTGCGCGAGATGCTCCGCCGCGTCGTCGTCCAGCTTCAGCGGCAGATCGCCGAGTCCCCGTTCGCGGTCTTCGCGCGCGCGGCGCAGCAGCGCGATCACGTCGTCGGGCGTCAGCGCGTTGAGCTGAAACACGCGGCTGCGGCTCACCAGCGGATTGACCAGCGAGAAGAACGGGTTTTCGGTGGTCGAGCCAATCAGTACGACCGTGCCATCTTCGACATACGGCAGCAGCCCGTCCTGCTGGTTTTTGTTCCAGCGGTGAATCTCGTCCACAAACAGCACCGTGCCCTGCCCGTACATACCGAGCCGTTCCTGGGCGGCGGCGATCAGTTCGCGCAGGTCCTTGACGCCCGCCGTGACCGCGTTCAGGCGGCTGAAGTGCCGCGCGGTCGAGTGGGCGATCACGTTGGCGAGCGTAGTTTTGCCGGTTCCCGGCGGCCCCCACAGGATGATCGAGGACAGTTGATCGGCTTCAATCGCGCGGCGCAGCAGGCGGCCAGGGCCGATGATGTGATCCTGCCCGGCGAACTCGTCGAGCGTGCGCGGGCGCATCCGGTCGGCCAGCGGCGCGGATCGCTGCTGGCGCTGCTGGCGGGCGTAATCAAACATATCAGACATCGGGCACCATCCTCTCGCGGCTGAAACGGGCATTTTCAGGACCGCTATTATAGCGCGCCTCGGACGGATGTTCGAGATTTTGCGAGGCACAGGGGCCACGAACAACCTGATGCTGTTGGCGAGATAGCCCTGTTTTTTCCTGTGCAACTTGGATCATGCCGCTATTTTCGCCTACAATCTGCGTGGTAATGACGCTCTGTACCGGAATCGAGTTTTTCACGATGAGCCTGTCTGAATCCTTCACCGATCTAAACCACACCGGCGCCGATCACGAGGCCGCGCCGCCGACGGACTCCGCGCGCCCGCCGGTAGACCCTGACCTGCTCAGGCTGCGCGAGGCGCTCGACGGCCTGCTGAGCATCCTGGGCGAGGAACACCGCGAAGACCGCCGCACCCACGCGCGCGTGTACATCTTCCGGGGTCATTTGCGCGTGCCAATCCAGGATGCCTACGACGCGATTAACCGTGCATTCGCGCCGCTGGACTATACGCCGCTGTTACAGCGTGACCTGGTGACTGTGCGCAGCGGCGATCCCCACGAGGTCGCGGTGGTCGCCATACCGGGCACGCTGCCGGAACTGCGAACGCGCTCGCGGTGGTGGTTTCATTTGCTGCTGCTGGTGCTGACCCTGGTCACGACAACGATCATGGGCGCGGCGCTGACCGGCCTGCCGCCCGAAACGACAGTAGATGCGCTGCTAAACCGGGATCGCACGGTGGTATGGACGGCGCTGCGCAACGGGCTGGCGTTCTCGCTGCCGCTGCTGGCGATCCTGGGCGTCCACGAGATGGGGCATTACATCGCGGCGCGGCTGCACGGCGTCAAGGTCACGCTGCCGTTTTTTATCCCGCTGCCGCTGACGGGGTCGCTGGGCACGCTGGGCGCGGTGATCTTCATCCGCAGCCCGTTGATGAACCGGCGCGCGCTGTTCGACGTGGGCATTGCCGGGCCGCTGGCCGGGCTGGTGCTGGCGATCCCGCTGTACCTGGTCGGGTTGAGCCAGCAGGCGACCGTCGGCAGTCCGCAGACGTGGATCGAACTGGGCATCCGGCGCGTGGCCCATCCCCCGCTGCTGGAGTGGCTCGCGCCGCTGGTAACGGACGCCGCCAACCTGGATCGCTTTGTGTTCTATGGACACCCGATGGCGCTGGCGGCGTGGTTTGGCGTGCTGCTGACCGCGCTCAACCTGCTGCCGCTGGGCCAGTTCGACGGCGGGCATATCGCCTACGCGCTGCTGGGCCGCCGCGCGTGGATGCTGGCCTGGATTACGTTTGCGTCCCTGCTGGCGCTGGGCCTGACGGGGGCCTGGTTCGCGTGGCTGTTGTGGGCGCTGATGGGCCTGCTCACCGGGCTGCGCCATCCCCCGCCGCACGATGACGTACTGCCGCTGGGCCGCGCCCGCACCGTGATCGGCGTGGCAACGGCGGTGTTGTTCGCGCTGATCGTGGTCCCGGTGCCGTTCTACGCGCCGTGAGTGCGCGCCGCAAACGTGCGAACGCGGCGAGTCGGTGCGCGACCGTGCCGGGGCGCGTAGGCGGCGAATGCCGCCTGACTGCCGCGCGGCGCGCGGCAGTTCCGCCCGACCGGGCGGACGCGCCCCGGCTCCCGGCGAACGCTCACCGCACGGACTGCGCGACCTGCTCCCAGACTTCGCGCGCGTTGATGTAGTTGTCCCAGTGCGCGATGGCGACCGCCAGCCAGGACGGGTCGCCAGTCGGCAGCAGAATCACCGGCGTCGCGGCGGAATCCGGCGGCAGTTGGCCCGGCAGCCGCACCCCTTGCGCGTGCGGGGTGCGATAAGACGAGTGAATCGGCAGCGAATAGCCCGCAAACGCCATGCAGTTGAAGGTCGCCTCCGGCCCGGTGCGCAGCACTTCGTAACATTCCGGCGGCACGCCGAACACGCGCACCGGGTCGATCTGCTGCACGGTGATCACCAGCCGCGCGTCGTCATACGGGCCAGGGGCCAGCACCGGCGCGTTCGAAAGTACGACCGTCGCGGTCACATAGCGCGAGAACACCGCCGCCAACCCGGTTTGTGCCGT
>CAZMNL010000323.1:0-4180 GCA_964567525.1 uncultured Anaerolineaceae bacterium | reverse complement strand
GGCCTGGGGCCGCAAACCACCGAAACGATCACGTTCGAGATCGTCGGCATCCTGGACTACACCGGCGCGAACATCTCGGTGAACTTCGGCTCGCCCAACTACGCCCCGATTGGCGCGTTCGAGGAACAGGGTTTGCAGCCGCAGAGCATCAGCGCGGTGGTCGAAGTGCAGGAAAACCGTGTGCGCGACCTGCGGCGCGAGATGAACGACATTCCGGGCGTCTTCCTGCTGGAAACCAAGATGCTCAACGACCTGATCAACCAGCTTATCGAACAGTTCACATCGTTCCCGATCCTGGTGGCGGCGCTGGCGCTGGTGGTGGGCGGCATCGTGATCGCCAACTCGGTCGCGCTCTCGACGCTGGAACGGCGGCGCGAGATCGCCATCATGAAGGCGGTGGGCGTGCAGCGCGAGCGCGTGCTGGGCCTGCTGCTGCTGGAATACGGCCTGATGGGGTTGATCGGCGGTCTGATCGGCGTCGGGCTGGGCGGTATCGGCCTGCTGCTGATGCTGGTCAACGTGTTCGGCGGCGAGCTGGGGCGTTCGATCCCCTACGTGACCGCGTTCGAACTGATGGGGCTGTGCGTGCTGATCGCGCTCGTTGCGGCGATGGTTACTGCCTGGGGCGCGTCCGGCGAGAAACCGCTCAACGTGCTGCGCTACGAGTAACGGATGCTGCTGGCGAATTAAAAAGCCTCACCCCCCTTGATCCCCCCTCTCCACGCTCTGGAGAGGGGGGAAGCGCGCGTGATCAACCCCTTCAGTGGGTTTCAGGCTATCTAGCCGATAAGCTTGAGCCATCGGCAAACCGAACCAAAGGTTCGCGCGGATCGTGCTCGCCTAGTACCGCGCGGCAGAAGTCCTACACCAGTTGTTAGGGGCGGGTTTCATCGAACCGCAGGTTCGCACCCGCCCAGGGCGACTTTCTAAAGTCGCCCCTACAAAAACCGCAGGGTTATTTCCGCCAACGTGTACTAGTGTCACCTCACCGCACACCGCCGCCACAGCCCCTCCCCCAATCTAAGCATTCTATGAGAATCCCCCGCCGGACGCCCCCCGCCGCGCCCGGCGCGCATCAGAAAGAACAGGCGTCAAGATGAGAGGTCGCCTAAAAATGCTACCGTTTCGGCGTGCGGCGGCTTAGAATTTAAACGGATTCTATGAACAATATACCTGACTCACACGGGGGAGGTTTGACGTTGCGTACACGAGTGCTGAAAGTCTTACGCGATGTATGGTCGCGCAAAGTGCGAACGCTGCTGGTATCCGCCAGCATTTTTATCGGCGTGTTTGGCGTGGTGACGCTGTTCAGCACCGGCGAACTGCTGGTCCGCCAGTTGGAGAAGGACATCCAGCAGGACCGGCTGGCGATGATCCGCACGGTGGTGAGCGTGCCCGCCGGGGCGCAGGTTGATAACCAGGCCGCGCTGGATACGCTGCGCGCACAGCCGGGCGTCGAGATCGTCGAGGGGCGCGCGGTGTATTTCTCACAGTGGCGCTTGCCCGGCGCGGAACGCTTCACCGATGGCACGATAGCTGCCTACAGCGCGCCGTTTGACGCGCTGACGCTCGAAGCGCCGCGCCTGGTCGAAGGCGAGTATCCGGCGGCGGGCGCGAACCAGATCGCCATCGAGCGCCGCATGGCGGATAAGTACGATCTCGCGGTGGGCGATACGCTGGAACTGCGCATCCTCAGCCGGGGCGATGTGCCCGGCGCAAACGGCAGTGTACAGATCGAGGAATACACCGTCGCCGGGATCATGTTCCAGGCTTACGGCGAGCAGGCCGGGCCGGGCTTCGCGGGGGCCGAATCGCTGTACTTCGCGGCGTATGAGGACGCGCAGCATATCGCCGGGTTCACCGGCCTGAGCCAGATTTACACGCGCTTTATCGACTTCCCCACCGCTGAGGAAGAACAGTCTAACTTCCAGGCGGCGGTGGCGAACGAAACGCCGTATATTCCCGTCTTCAGCGTGATCGAGAACCCCGCCGAAAGCGGTCTGATCGAGCAGACGCGCCAGACCAACATGATCCTGATCATGCTGGCGCTGGTGGCGCTGGTGGTGTCGGGCTTCCTGGTGATCAACGTGGTGAACTCGATTGTGGTCGAGCAGCGGCGGCAGATCGGCGTGATGAAGTCGCTCGGCGCGACACAGTTGGACAACTTCGGCATCTATACCGGCATCGCGGCGGTCTACGGGCTGATCGGCGTGATCCCCGGCGTGCTGCTGGGCATCCCCGGCGGCTACTACGCGGCGCAGGGCCTCGCGGCGCAGAGCAACACGATCATTGAGGAATTCGGCATCTCCGTGACCGGCATTGTGATCGGGATGCTGGTCGGGCTGGCGGTGCCGGTGCTGGCCGCGATCCTGCCGGTGCTCAACGGCACGCGCGTCACGATCTTGCAGGCGATGACCGATCTCGGCATCGACACCAACTACGGGCGCGGCCCGCTGGCGCGCATCATCGCGCGCATCCCTATGCCGGTCCAACTGCGGCAGGCGGTGAACAACGTCAACCAGAAAAAGTTCCGGCTGGCGCTGACCGGCACGACGCTCACCGTCGCGGTGGGCGCGTTTATGGGCATCTTCGCGGTGTTCTCGTCGCTCAGCGACGTGATCGACGACGTGTTCAACAACTTCGGCTCGCAGATCGCGGTGCAGCCCAACGAAGGGCAGAACATGGACCGCATCACGACGATCCTGGAAGCGGAGAGTTTCCAGGCGCGGCTGGTGGCGCGCAACCTGCCAGGGCTGCGCGCGATTGAGCCGGGCGCGAACCTCTCGATCAAGATCGACGGCTACGATCCGCCGCCGGTCCAGGCGGGGCCGCCAGGGTTGTTCGCCATCGGTTTCGAAACCCGCAACCCGGAGATCGCCAATTTGCAGCTCAAAGAGGGCCAGGACTGGGAAAATAACCCCGACCTGGAAGGCATTGTCGTATCCTCGCGCATTGCCGAACTGATGGAAAAGCAGGTCGGCGACGACGTAGTGCTGCTGGCGGGCGGGCAGCGCGCGCAGTTCGAGATCATCGGGATCGCCAGTTTCCCGTTTGATACGGTGTGGATGCCCTGGGAAGACCTCGCGCGGTTGGGCGGGCTGACGGTCGATGCGCCGACGCCGCACAGCTACGCGATGGGCACTACCTACGTTGAGGTAGACGGCTACGCGGGGACGTTCGACGGTGCGACCGGCATTCTGGGCATGACCACCACGCCCGGCGACGAATCCAGCCGCCTGCTGAGCATGGTCTCCGGCGGACTCTACACGCCCGGCAGCAAGGAGGTGATCATCAGCCGCGAGATGGCCGAGGCGGGTGATTTTGACGTAGGGGATACGCTGGCGCTGACGCTCAACGGTAACACGGATGCATACACCGTCGCGGGGGTGTTCACGCTGCCGATCCAGCTTGCCAACAACACCGCGCACCCGCGCGACGTGATCGGCATGTACTGGCAGGACCTCGCCGCGCTGGAAGGGCGCGACTTCGCCGGGGACGTGTACCCGAACAACATCGATATCATTCTCGACGCCGAAGACCCGTCTTCGGACACGGTGAACGCCGTGATCGAAGAGATCAGCGAGGCGATGCTTGCCAACGGCATCACGGCGGAATACACCAACTGGGTTGAGTTCAGCGAGACGATCACGTCGTTCGTGCTGGTGTTCAACATTATTTTGTATCTCGCGGCGGGCCTGATCGCCGCCGTCGGCGCGATTGGCCTGCTCACCAGCCTGTCGATGAGCGTCTTTGAGCGCCAGAAAGAGATCGGCGTGATGCGCTCGGTCGGTGCAACTTCGTGGGCGGTGTTCCTGCAATTCCTGGTCGAAGGGATCACGGTCGGGGTGGTGGCCTGGATGATCGGCATCCCGCTGAGCTACTTCATCAGCCGGGGGTTGATCGAGGCGCTGCCGTTCGAGGCGTTCGGTGTGGGCTACCCGCCGGAGACGGTGCTGATCGGGTTAGCCGGAATGCTGGTGATCGTCACGCTGGCGAGCCTGTGGCCGTCGCTGGCCGCCGCGCGCAAGACGGTGAGCGACATCCTGCGGTATCAGTAGGGTGGCTCTGGTGCTGTTTAAGACGTGGTCGGGGTGAGGTTTTCGCCGGATAAACCTCACCCCCCGGCCCCATAGGCATTAAGCTAAACGGTAATCGCCCTTTGCCTGGCGATCAAATCGCC
>CAZMNL010000322.1:0-4197 GCA_964567525.1 uncultured Anaerolineaceae bacterium | reverse complement strand
AGAACGTGTCCAGGCTGGCAATGGACTGCATCCGAATACCTCGTTCCTGGTCGTGCCCGGCGGGTTGGGCGCGCGCCACGAGCGCACTAACCGCGCCACACTCAACTTTATCGGCGAGCAGGCTAAAAACGCCGAACTGATCTTTTCGGTGTGTACCGGGGCGCTGCTGCTGGGTGAGGTGGGGCTGCTGAACAATCTGAGCGCCACCACGCACCATAACGCGCTGGACGAACTGCAAGAGGCCGCGCCGCTGTGTACTATCGTGCGCGACCGGCGCTATGTGGACAACGGCAAGATCATCACCTCAGCGGGCATCACTGCCGGGATCGATACGGCGCTGTACGTCGTGCAGCGTATGCTCGGTATGGACATCGCCCGCGAAACCGCCGCCCACATGGAGTACAACTGGCAGCCCGAACTGACGCCCTGACGCCGCCGCCCCTGGATCACAACACGGCACACCACCGCCCTACATCTTGCCCCGCCCACACTGTCCCCCTAAAATCAGCGGCACACCCTGACCAGGGGTGCGCCGCCATAACGGTAAAGGTTGCCAACAAAACGCAATCCGACACACAGCCGGTTGGGAGCACCCGGTAGACGCTGAGGTTTTGGTTTGCGACGGTTGGCACGATTGTTGACAGTCATCAGTAGTCAGTAGTCAGTTTGACAGGCGAACGTGACGCCCTGATTCAACTGACCACTGATAACGGATGACTCGACGCCGAGAGCCAGGCTTGTTCCTCACGGAGCCAATGCCATCTCGCGTAAACTGCGTAAGTCCTAATAAGATATACGCGATAACAGGGTGGACTTGTCACCGGCATTTTGCGGCAGTTTCGAACCACGGACGCCCTGAGTGTGTAGTATAGTATGCAGCGCACCGCCATCAGAATCCGGAAAAAAGAACATTTGGTGGAAACTCACAACACGAAAAACTTGCAAATTTCCGCCGATTGTTTTATATCTTAAGATATGAGTTGCTCTAAAAGATATTTTGAAACTTGTTACCTTTCGCGACGCCGATACACAATTACGGGACAATATGCATACCAACGCCGAATGCACTCGCATTTTCCCGCATCATATTGTGGTTTTCCATCACCGGCATGATGCCTGCTTACGCAGACTGCTGCCCGCTGCTTGAAGAATGCGCGCGCGGGGCGTCTGCGTTTTTGGTTGCGGTCGCTGGATAGCTTTTAACAGGCTTACTTATTTTTTGCGTAGACTATTTTTTGTGCTCAGATCGCAGCCGTTCAGCAAAAAGGAGGATTTCCCCACACATTGCACTGACCTTGCTCGCCGGGGCCAACGTGGCCGGCACACATAACGGTAAAGGTTGTCAACAAAATAATATCCGAACAATAAGCTCACGGGAGGAGCTGAATGTTTAAAAATACATTTCGGGCAATGTCCTTCGCCATAGTCCTGACTATGATTTTGGCGCTGGTGCCCACCGGATTGACCTTCGCGAACGACGCCGACGTAACCCTGACCACGACACTCCGTCAGGGCGAAGCCATCACCCTGTACTCGACCGATAGCTCGCAGGTGTCCACCCTGGACCCGCAGCGTGCCGACGACTCCGTGTCGATTGGCGTGATCGAGAACATCTTCCTGGGCCTGACGGACTACTCCGCGCTGGTTCCCGGCCAAATCGAGCCGGAACTGGCTTCAAGCTGGGATGTCAGCGAAGACGGCCTGACCTGGACCTTCAACATGCGCGACGACGTGCCCTGGGTGAAATGGGACGCCGTGGCCGATGAAGGCGAAGTTCTCCGCATGGTGACCGCGCAGGATGTCGAATACGGTATCAAGCGTGCCTGCGATCCGCGCCTCGCCGCGTACTACAGCAACATGGCGAAGCAGGTTGTTGAAGGCTGCGACGTGCTGTTTGACACGCCCGTTGAAGAAATCACCCCCGAAAGCTACGACATGGTGAACGTGGTCGCGCTGGACGATACGACCTTGCAGATTACCCTGCAATTCGAGGCCGGCTACTTCTTCAGCCAGACCCCGATGTGGATCTATCGCCCGGTCCCGCGTGAAGTCATCGAAGAATACGGTGACAACTGGACCGAGATCGAAAACATCGTCACCAACGGCCCGTTCGTGATTGACGAGTTCGTGCGCGGCGTGCGCCGTGTGTTCCTGCGCAACCCGTTCTACCCCGCTGACATGTTTGGCCCTGGCAATATCGAACGCTACGTCCAGACCATCGTGGAAGATCAGGGTACCCGCTTCGCGCTGTACCAGGACGACCAGATCGACGTTTCCGGCGTGCCGATTGCTGAACTGCAAGCCGTGCTCGAAGACCCGGACTACGCCGACCAGTTGAACCAGGTCGCGGACCTGGCCGTGTTCTACTTCGGCTTCGCCGTGAACAAGGCCCCCTTCGACAACGTGAATGCCCGCCGCGCCGCTTCCGCCGTGGTTGACCGCAATGCGTTCATCCAGGAAGTCCGCCAGAATCGCGGTATCCCGATGATCCACTTCACCCCGCCCGGCATGTTCGGTGCGCCGCCCATCAACGAAGTTGGTGTGGGCTACGATCCCGAATTCGCCCGTGCACAGATCGCTGAAGCGGGTTATCCCGACTGCGCAGACTTCCCCAGCGTTGAGTTCGTGACCTACTCCGGTGCCGGTACGTGGGCCGAGTTCTGGGCCGCCTCGATGGAACGCGAACTGGGCTGCGACCCGAACCTGATCACCATCGAACAGCAGGAATTCTCCGTGCTGCTCGAAACCGTTGACAAGAACAACCCGCCGGAAGACCGTCCGAACATGTGGACGCTCGGTTGGGGTCCTGACTATGCGGACGCGAACAACTGGGTGAACGAAGTGCTGTACTGCGAAGGCCAGAATGACTTCACCCGTCCGTGCTCCGAAGTCGATGACCTGATCATCGAAGCCGCCCAGGAAAGCGATGCGGAACGCCGTATCGAGCTGTACTACCGTGTCGAAGAAATGCTCTTCGGTCCGGAAGGCGTCTTCCCGATCATCCCGATCTTCCTGCGTATTGACTACGTGCTGGTGAAGCCGTGGTACGATGTGCCGATTGAAACCGACGGTCTGTTCGGTGGCGCGCACTGGGATTACCGCAGCATCGACCAGGAAGCCCAGACGGCAGCACGCCAGGGCTAAGCCTCTGACGTACCCTGCTGATGGGTTAAGTTAGTGCAATACCCCGGTGGCGTTCATCCGAGCGCCACCGGTTTTTTTGTGCGCAGCGGTCCCGCGCTCTACCCGGCGCTGACCAACGATCCCCCGGACGTTTCGATCTCGCCGAGCGTCACATCCCCCGTGTAGATCACCTCCGATGACCCGCTGGCCTGGACATCCAGCGTGCCGCTCATTCTGACCTGTACCCGGCTGCTGCCGCTGACCTGGGCGGTGACGTTCTGCGCGTCGAATTCCATCAATTCCGCGACACTCGCCCCGCTGACTTGCAGCGTGATATCCTGGGCGCTGCCGGAAAGCAAGGCGCGGCTCGAACCGGAGAGATTCAGCGAGACATCCCCCGCGATGATCGCGCCGCCCAACGTACTCGCACCGGACATCTGCGCATCCAGCGAGTCCCCCGCCTCAAACCCGCTGATCTCGGCGGTGCTCGCGCCGCTGAGTTCGATCCCGCGCAGCGCGGGCAGCGTGATCGTGGCAATCAACGACAGGTTCTTGTTAATGCTGTAGTTGTTGGCGCTATCCAGCGAAAGCCGCAGCGTATCCTCGCCCGTTTTGCGCACGTCGAGATATTGCACCGCGCTTTCATCGACGGTCAGCGCCACGCTGAAAACGTCGCCCTGCGTCACGATCACGTCAAAACTGTGGCTGGCCTGGATGCGGTCAAACCCGGTGATCTCATACGACCGTTCGACCATTACGCCGGTTTGCTTAAGCGAGATGCTGTTCGTGGTGCTGCTCAGCGTATCACACGCTGTGAGCGCGGTCAGTGCCAGCGCCGCCGCCAGCAATAACCTGTATGACCGTGTTTTCATGCTGTTCAATCCTCCGTTACAAGCGAGCAGCAGGCCGATCCCCGCCCACCGAAAAGGTTCACGACAGATTCTACGGGAATCGGGGGCATTTGTCGCACGGGCCGGGTGCATTCCAGATTGGGGGCAGAATTTTTTCACCACAGAGACCACAGAGATCACGGAGAAATTATGGGAGAAAACCCTAAAAAAACACGGGACGGTT